>JAXMLI010000267.1:0-4025 GCA_034368785.1 Smithellaceae bacterium
GTCACGGGCAATTGCGAAGCATCCGCCACCGATAAGCTGACCGGGAGCGCAGCTCACGGTCAGCTTCTCGTCTGAATTCAGCGGCCGCCGAAGGCGGTCCGCTGGAATGGCAAGTTGGGCGTCATCGGAGGTGTACCCCCAGAAAATGACGCAGTTCTTTCACATTCGTATTGCCACGCCGGAACGTGTCAAGGGCTTTTCTGTTGCGTCCGCTCAACACTGACTTAAGCTCAGTGTTGTGCTGGAATGGAACCATCTGGATCAAGCGAGCGAACACCGAGTCAAGATCAGGTAGGAAGGTGCTCGGAATACCAATGCCTTTTCCATTTCGCGGATAGCGCGTCGTCGAAAGGTATCGCTGCTCAAAGTAAAAGTACTCTGGAATTTGATGCCCCTTTGCGTTCGGAACTTTGTTTCTGATCATTCGCGCCAGCTTCGCCATGCCGTGCGCCGCGTCAGCAGGATCAAAGCCTCGATCCCAGTATATTAGGGTGGCCTTTTGTTGTAACTCTAGAGTCATTGCCGCACAGTAAGCAGCAGGCGACCAAAGGTCAGATTGATACAGTTTTCTTGCGCCTAGGTAGAACCGCGTAGCTCGGTTTTGCCAAGCGACATAGTCGTACTCGTGTTGCCTAAAGGTCTTCATGACGCCCAACGGTGCCGGATGAGCCGCGGGTTATTCCGGGGACATAATACCATTTTCCTGCTTACTCTTTACGGGTCTTCCCGGCTTCCCGGGCTTTAGGGTGCGACCGGTCAAGTGTTCAAGCGATTCGATAAATGATGGACCTCCTGCCGGGCGCCCCGTTCTCGTGGCCATACGAACCGCTTCTGACTGCCGATCCTCCGCATCCACTAGGAATGACCGCCAATCCTCAATAAGGCCCATTAAATTCCTGTCTTCAACCAGGACGTCCGTTTCGGTCTTGCCGATATGATAGGCGGCGCTCGACCAGGGATAGTCCCAAGCTGCCTTGACTATGCCTGCACGTACGGGATTTGTTTCCACGTAATGCGCAGCCGCCATCAGGTGGCGCTCATCCAGCACACAAGAAGCGAATCTCCCCTGAAAAAGATAACCGCGGACACCGTCAGAAAAATTCTTCAAGCGGGTATATTTTCTGTGGGCTTCTCCAAAACCTCGGGCAAAAGATGTTTCTTCTCTGGGCACGGCGATGAAGTGAACATGATTTGTCATGAGACACCAGGAGAGAATTTCTACCCCGAAACGCTCTGTCTCTTCCTTGACATACTGCAAGTAGCAGCGCCTATCCGTATCGCTTTGGAAAATAGCCAGAGAGCGGACACCCCGCTGGGTGAGGTGGTGTGGATAACCGACAGCGATTATTCTCGATAGGCGCGCCATGATTGGATGCGTAGCAGTTTCAAGGGGGGATGTCAATAATAAATGGTATTATGTCCCCGGAATACCCGCCGGAATACCCGGAATACCCCCGGCCGATTGTTTCCCCCGTTTCGCGATCGAGGACCTGGGAGAGGGGATAGGAGGAAGAGATCAGCATCTCCACGGCAACGCCTCGCTCCTTCAGGGCCAGGGCGGCCTTGATGCCCACGAGTCCGCCGCCGATGACGAGGGCCTTGGGGCCGAGGGCGCTTTCTATCTTTGCCAAATCCGCGAGATAGCGGAGGGTGAAGATGTTTTTCCCCTCGTCGCAGTAGCCGGGCTTGATGGGCTCCGCGCCGGTGGCCAGGAGCAGCCGGTCGTAGGGAATCCGCCTCCCGTCGTCGAGGAGCGCCTCCCGGGAGCGGACCTCGAGCGAGAGGACGCGCCGGCCCAAAAGGAGCGAAAGCTCCGGCCCCTCCCGGGACGGTTCCCAGAGGGTCATCTGCTCGGGCGTAACATCGCCTGCGAGACGATGTGTCAGCAGGCACCGGCAGTAGGGGGGATATGGTTCCTCGGAAATGAGCGTGACGGTGCGGGCGAGGGAGAATCTTTGCAGGGCATCCAGACAGGAAAGACCAGCGGCGCTGGCGCCGACGATGACGACCTTCATGGGACGGCTCTCCTTTTGGTTAGTGTTAAAAGGCTAGCGCAAAAATATTTCCCGGTTTCTTGTCGATGTGCGGTGTGCTGCCAACATAAATTAACTTGCGGGGAATGTCAACCGCTAACACCGCTAACGCTGTTGATGCTAACGCTCTTGATTGTAAGAGTTTTTCATTAATATTGGTCTCCGATAACCTTACCTTCGCGCCTGATACCAAGGATATGTTGACTTTTAACGAGAGTATCGTTACTGATCCAGCCAAAACAAAAATCTTTTAAGGAAATGGATTATGGATCTCGGATTAAAAGACAAGGTAGCCCTGGTAGCGGGCGGAAGCCTGGGTCTGGGGCGGGCGGTGGCCCTGGAGTTCGTCAGGGAAGGCGCCCGGGTGGCGATTTGCGCGAGTAACGAAAAGCGTCTGCGGGAGGCTTGCGCCTTGATCAAAGACGCCACCGGCGAGGAGGTGTTGACGATACAGGCGGATTTAACCAATCCCGATCAGGCGAGAAACTTCGTCCGGGAGGCGCGGAGCGCTTTGGGCGCCGTGGACATCCTGGTGAATAATGCCGGCGGACCGCCCGCCACGGATTTTCTTTCCACCGGGGACGATCTCTGGGAATCCGCGTTCCGGCTCAATCTCTTGTCCACCATCGCCATGACCCGGGAGGTCGTTCCCCTCATGAAAGAGAAAAAATGGGGCCGGATCATCAACATCACCTCGATCTCGGTAAAGCAGCCCATAGACGGACTGATCCTCTCCAACAGCATCCGGGCCGGGGTAATCGGTCTCGCCAAGACCCTCTCGAATCAGCTCGCTCCCTATAATATCACCGTCAACAGCGTCTGTCCCGGCTACACCCTGACCGACCGGGTAAGGGAGCTGGCGGCCGCCCTCGCGGAAAAAGAAAAGGTCGATCAGGCCGTCATCATCAAGAGATGGGAGGCCTCGATTCCCATGGGCAGACTGGGAACCCCCGAGGAATTTGCCGCCCTCGTGGCCTTCCTCGCCTCCGAGCGGGCCGGCTATCTCACCGGCGCGGCGATTCAGATTGACGGGGGATGGTATAAGGGAATCATGTGACGGCGTAGTCCCTCTTCTCCAGGAGAAACGATTCCATGGCGGTGGAGGAGGGGTTTGCCGGGCGACTGTCTTCAGTGCCGGATATCCGTTGATGGAGGTCTGGAACCATTCCCAGGCCCGGATCTGTTTGGGCGGGAAAAGCTCCCGGACATAGGCGCAGGCGGCCTTGTTGATCAAGATATATTCATCATCTAATAGCGGGGTGCCATGCCAAACCAAAAAACTTCCATTAAAGCTCCCGGGGTTCGGTAAGCAGTTTTATCCCCGCTATAATTTCCCCCATTCTTTTTTCCGACACCTGCCCGATTTTCTCCCTCAAGTCGCCTTTATCAACCGTGAAAATTTGCGAAATATTGACCACGCTTTGTTTGGGGAGATTTGCTTCGTTTTTGTTCAACAGGACATTACCCGGCGCCTTTGCCCGCTCAAGGTTCGAGGTAATGGTGCAAACGACCACCGTGTTTATTCGGCTCGCATTAAATAAATTGTTCTGAATCACCAGATGGGGGTGACGATATTCCGGTTCTGAACCTTTTGGTTCCGCAAGATCAACCCAATATATTTCACCTTGTCTGATCACCAGGGCTCTCGCTCAACAATTGTATTGTGTTTAAGGCGCATTGATTTCGTAATTTCACTTTCATCTTCCATTGGCACGTCTCCATACGCCTCATTCAACCGGGCAAGCAAAGATTGATTTTCCTGCCTTTTGACATAGTCCTGCACGGCGAGGGTAAAAACCTTGCTGCGGGAAACATGCAAGTCATTGGCTAATTTATTGACTTTTATAAGCAAATCCTCATCGAGTGATATCGCCGTTTTTACGCCGGGCATAAAACACCTCCTGCATGGTGACGTTTCTGATGGTATTTATACCACCATTGATATCCGCGTCAATACCATTTATCGCCATCTTGGTATGCTTGGCATTCTTA
>JAXMLI010000268.1:0-8659 GCA_034368785.1 Smithellaceae bacterium
ACAGCTGGACTACTGTACATGACGGCGAACCACATGCTCTATACCCTGGGCGGTGTCCTCCTCGCCCTGGGAGTTACCAGGGTTATCCCGCTGGTCTGTTCCCTCTACTACGGAGAGGGGGACGCCCTGTCCTTCATCATCTCCATCATGGTCACCAGCGGCGCCGGGGCCACCCTCTTGCTGCTCTTTCGCCCGAAGGATGAAACGATCGTCCTTGGCCACCGGGAGGGTTTCATTATCGTGACGGCCGGCTGGCTCTTGGCCGCCGTCTTTGGCTCGCTTCCCTATGTGCTGGAGGGGATATTTCCCACTTACGCCGACGCCTTTTTTGAAACCATGTCGGGGTTTACCACCACCGGCGCCACGGTAATCAAGAAGATAGAGGGTCTTCCCCGGGGGATCATCCTGTGGCGTTCCCTCTCCCAATGGCTGGGGGGGATGGGGATCATTATCCTGTCTATCGCGATTCTTCCCTTTCTCGGCGTGGGAGGCCGGCAGCTCTTTCGGGCGGAGCTGCCCGGTCCCGTGAAGGACAAGCTGAAACCCCGCATCGTCGAGGCTGCCCGCTCACTTTGGCTCATCTATATCATTATTTCCCTGGTGGAATTCATCCTCCTGCTTTTCGGCGGGATGAGCGTGTACGATTCCCTCTGCCACACCTTCTCGACCATGGCCACAGGCGGTTTCTCGACGAAGGACGCCAGCGTGGGTCACTATGGGAGCCTCTATATCGATCTGGTCATCACTGTCTTCATGGTGGCGGCCGGGATGAACTTCACCCTGCATTTTCTCGTCCTGTCGGGCAGGATCAAGACCCTGTTCAAAGATGGCGAATTTCTCTTTTTCATGGCGGTAATCTTTATCGCCACCGCCCTGGTCACGATCAACATCTGGGGTAGCGTCGTCGCCGGTGCGGGTGAATCCCTGCGTTACGCCTCCTTCCAGGTTGTCTCCATTCTGACCACCACGGGTTTTGTCACCCACGACTTTTCCCAATGGCCGGTACTCTCCCAGATCATCCTGGTCCTGCTCATGTTCATCGGCGGGTCCGCCGGTTCCACCAGCGGGGGAATGAAATGCGTCCGCTTCCTTTTGGTGATAAAACACAGTTACAAGGAACTCTACCGGCTCGTCCATCCCCACGCGGTGATCCGGGTCAAGCTGGGAGAAAATACCGTCTCTCCGGATATAATGGCGAGCATCTGGGGGTTCTTCGTGCTGTACATCGCCCTCACCCTGACGGCTGTCCTCGCCATGTCCCTTCTGGGGCTGGATATGATCACCTCCGTTACCTCCGTGGCGGCCACCATCAGCAATACCGGTCCGGGCCTGGGGATGGTCCATCCGATGACCAATTACAGCGAAATCCCCTATCTGGGGAAGTGGATCCTTTCCTTTTGCATGCTCCTGGGACGGCTCGAGATCTACACCGTGCTGGTCCTTTTAATCCCCGAATTCTGGAGAAAATAGGATTGAAGGGGGCAGGGGGCAGGGATTAGCGATTAGGGAAAGCCAGTAATGATAAAAAGCTATCGAGATCTAGAGGTTTGGCAGAAAGCAATGGATATTTTGGTGATAGAGTGCTATCCCCTGGCCCCCGACCCCTGGGCCCCGGCCCCCGTGAACGGTTAAGCCTTAAGCCCTTTATGAAGGAGAGTAATTGAAATACAACCCCCATGAAATAGAAGAAAAATGGCAGCGGCGCTGGGAAGAGGAAAAGACCTTCAAGGCCAGCGAGGATTCTCAGCGGGAGAAATACTATCTCCTGGAGATGTTCCCCTATCCCTCAGGGAAGATTCACATCGGACATGTCCGGAACTATACTATCGGTGATGTGGTGGCCCGCTACAAGCGGATGAAGGGTTTTAACGTGCTTCATCCCATGGGTTGGGACGCCTTTGGCATGCCCGCGGAAAATGCCGCGATTGAGCGCGGAATACATCCGGCCCTCTGGACCAGGGATAATATTGCCCATATGCGCGGTCAGCTCAAGCGGATGGGCTTCAGTTACGACTGGGATCGGGAGCTGGCCACCTGCGAACCCGAGTATTACCGCTGGGAGCAGCTCTTTTTCCTCTGGATGTATGAAAAGGGTCTCGCCTACAAAAAGGGTTCACTGGTGAACTGGTGCGCCCAGTGCCGCACCGTCCTGGCGAATGAACAGGTGGAAGCGGGCTGCTGCTGGCGCTGTTCCCGCGAGGTGGAACAGAAGTTTCTCGACCAATGGTTCTATCGCATCACCGACTATGTGGAAGAACTCCTCGCCTGGTGCGACCAGCTGCCCGACTGGCCCGAAAGGGTCCTCACCATGCAGAAAAACTGGATCGGCAAGAGCATCGGCTGTGAGGTGGCCTTCCCCCTCTTCGACCAGCCCGGGGAAATCAAGGTCTTCACGACCCGTCAGGACACCATTTGCGGCGCGACCTTCATGCTCGTCGCGGCAGAACATCCCCTCGTATTGGAACTGGTCGCCGGCAAGTCCTGCGCAGGGGAGGTGAGAAACTTTGCCGAGCGGATTAAAAAACAGGATCGGCTGCTTAGGACCTCCGATTCATATGAGAAAGAGGGAATATTTCTCGAAGCCTACTGCAAAAACCCCCTCACCGGCGGGAAGATTCCTATCTTTGCCGCCAACTTCGTCCTGGCCGATTACGGCACCGGCTGTGTCATGGCCGTTCCCACCCACGATCAGCGGGATTTCGACTTTGCCAGGAAATACAGCCTGCCCCTGATTGTCGTTATCGACAGGCCCGGGGAACCTCTTGACGAGGCCGCCATGACCGAGGCCTATACAGAGGAGGGGATTCTCGTCAACTCGGGACCGTTCAACGGACTTCCCAGTACCGAGGCCCTGGAGGTCATCGCCGATTATCTGGCGTCAAATGGTTTGGGCAGAAAGACCATCCAGTACCGTCTCCGGGATTGGGGGATCTCCCGCCAGCGATACTGGGGAACGCCAATCCCGATCATCTACTGTGACCGCTGCGGGGCGGTGCCGGTACCCCAGCAGGACCTGCCGGTGGAACTGCCCCTGGATGTGGATATTACCGGCGAGGGCGGTTCGCCCCTGGCCAGACACCGGGCCTTTTTCGAGGTGAGCTGTCCCAAATGCGCAAAGCCCGCCAGGCGGGAAACGGATACGATGGATACCTTCGTGGAATCATCCTGGTATTTCGCGCGGTTCTGTTCTCCAGATTTCAATGATATTCCCGGCTTGGACCGCAAGAGAATCGATTACTGGATGCCCGTGGACCAGTACATCGGCGGGATTGAACACGCCATTCTCCACCTCCTCTACTCCCGTTTCTACACGAAAATGCTCCGTGATTTCGGGGTCATGGGAGCTGATGAACCATTTCGCAGACTGCTCACCCAGGGGATGGTCTGCAAGGAGACCATGAGCTGTCCCACCCACGGCTATCTGTTCCCGGAGGAGGTGGCAGGAGACGCCTGCAGTCATTGTCAGGAGACGGTGATCATCGGCAAAAACGAGAAGATGTCCAAATCGCTGAAAAACGTCGTTGATCCCGATTATCTCATCGATCAATATGGCGCCGATACGGCGAGACTGTTCTGCCTGTTCACCGCTCCGCCCGAAAAGGACCTGGAATGGAGCGATCAGGGCGTCGAGGGGTCTTACCGTTTCCTCAACCGGGTCTGGCGCATCACGATTGATTATCTTGAGGATGTGACGGGAATTGAGGCGCACCGGGGACAGGCCCCGCTCGAGGGCGACCTGAGGGTCCTGAGGCGCAAGACCCACCAGACCATCCGCAAGGTGACCAGCGATATCGAAGAGCGGTTCCATTTCAATACCGCGATCAGCGCGGTGATGGAACTGGTCAATGCCCTCTACCAGCTCCCGCGGCCGGCGAAGGAGGACAGGATTGCCCTGTCCGTGGTCAGGGAGGCCATAGAGACGGTAATCATCATGATGGCCCCTTTTGTACCCCACATGACCGAGGAATTATGGGCGGCCCTCTGCGGGGGGAAACCCCTCACGGATATTTCCTGGCCCGATTATGACCCGGACATCGCCGCCGTGGATGAAATTACCATCGTCCTGCAGATAAATGGCAAGGTCCGGAGCAGACTTGAAGTGCCGGCCGACGCGGATGAAGAATCCATCAAAAAAAGGGCGGCCCTTGATGACCGGTTAAACAGGCATCTGGAAGGAAAGCGGGTGGTGAAACAGATTTACGTTCCCGGAAAACTTCTCAATCTGGTAGTGAGGGATTGACAGGTTTAAGGCTGAAGGATAAAATATGACAATGGTGCGAGTACATACAGGAAGGATGCTATCGATTCTGATCGCTCTATTATTCCTCGGTGGCTGCGGGTATCATTTTATGCCCACCGGAGATAACATCGACGGGCAGGTCAGGATGATTTTTATTGACAACTTCCAAAATAAGACCGCTGAGGCAAAACTGGAGGACCAGTTGCGCAACTCCTTCAGCGATCTCTTCGCGAGAACCGGGAGATTTAAGCTCGCCTCTGAGCGGTCCCAGGCCCACGCCATTCTCACCGGCTCAATCGAGAACCTCACCACCACCCACCTGACCACCGGCGCAGGCGGTTATGCCCGGGAGGAGAGGGTTACCATGACATTGGACGCCATCCTGAAAAGGCAGGATACGGGCAACGCACTCTGGAGCGGCAAAAACCTTGTCGGCTCAGCGGAATACCTGGTGGACCGCGACCTCGACCTCACCCAGAACAGAAGAAAAGATGCCCTGACCCGACTGAATAACGACCTCGCCGAGCGGGCATATCTCCTCATGATGTCCGGTTTCTAATCAACGATCAATGATCGTTGATCACTGAAGTGCGTTGACCTTCTTCGTGAGCCGGGAGATTTTCCGGGAGATGGTCTTCTTGTGGAAAACTCCTTTGGCCGCAGCCTTATCCAGTGCGGGGATAGCCCTGGCCAGTACGGCGAGGGATTGCTCCTTGTCCTTGCCATCCACGACACTCAACACCGTCTTAACGGCCGTCCGGACAGAGGATTTAACTGAAGAGTTGCGCTTGTTGCTCTTTTCTGCCTGCCTGCTTCTCTTTATTGCCGATTTATTTATTGCCAAAAAACATTCCTCCTGGTTACAATATGGAGCGGGATGCTATATAAATTATAAAGCCAAGTCAAGAACAAAGTAACAAGCAGTGTAAAGATTCAGTTACAGAGGGAGCCAAATGCAAGACGCACGGTAAAGACGGCCACGACTTCGCTAGGCCCTCCAAACGGCGCCGAAGCTGACCGGTTTTGGGGACTGGCGGGACGCGCTCCGTCGCGGCCGCTGGAGTTTTGCAAGAAACTCAAGGGCAGGCAATATTTGTCTTAACTCGGCCACTCAAGACTGAATCTTTTCCAAGCAGTTTGTCCGTCTTTTATAAATAGGGGAGGACCATGAAGCAGAGACTAGTCATAGGTGTATCGGGGGCGACAGGGGCGGTTTACGGGGTCCGGATGCTGGAGGTGTTGAAGGAAACAGATATCGAGACGCATCTGGTCATCTCGGAAGCGGCGGAAAAAACGCTGGTGCTGGAGACGGATTATACCTTTGACTATGTTTCGGGTCTGGCAGATGTTGTCCACGACATTGACAACACCGGGGCTTCGATTGCCAGCGGCTCATTTGAAACCCTCGGCATGGCCGTGGTCCCCTGCTCGATAAAAACCCTCTCGGGTGTGGCCAATTCTTTCAATGTAAATCTGCTGATCCGTGCTGCCGATGTAACGCTGAAGGAACAAAGAAGGCTCCTCCTGATGGTCAGGGAAACACCCTTTCATAAGGGACACCTCCGCCTGATGCTCCAGGTCGCGGAGATGGGCGCCCTCATCATGCCGGCCATTCCCAGTTTTTACGGGCGGCCAAAGACCATCGATGATATTGTTAACCAAACTGTCGGACGCGCCCTGGATTATTTCGGGATCAAGCTTCCCATTTTCCAAAGATGGACCCGGGAGGATGGCGAGCGGGCGCATAATCTCCTGAAGCCCGGACGATGAAGCAAGATGTTTGTGAAACCTTGATGGAACAGGGCGCCGATGGAACATGATTGTTTACGGATCACCGGCCGGATTAAAAGGGGAACGGGCAAAGCCTCTTTTTTCACTCAACTGGACTGGGTGCAAAGGCAATGCGGGGAGATGCTGGGTTTCAAGCCTTACCCGGGTACGCTCAACCTGGAGGTGCTGAAGGACTCCTGTTCCTCTCTCCACCGTCTGCGAGAGGAGGAAGGGGTAGAACTGATCCCCCCGGACCCGGATTACTGCCGGGCCAGAACGATCAGGATCACGATGGGTGATATTGCGGGGGCCTTGATCATCCCCGCCGACGAGGTAAACGTCCACGGGGAAAATATCGTGGAAATCATGGCCCCGGTTAATATCAAAGAAACCCTGGGACTCCATGATGGAGACCTGTTGACCATCTCTTACGCCCCGGCCGGAAGGAGCAGTAACGCGCCCTGGCAGATATACGTGGGAAAGATACCTTACCGGGAGGGCGGCGGTTTTTGGGTCAGTTTTGAGAGCGACCCCGCCCTGAAGCAAAACAAGGACAATATCTACGGGAAGTGCCTGCCCTGCATTCAGAACCTCTACGAGCAGTTGAGGGCGGGGTCCGACGTCATAACCCTGAATTCGGCCTATAATTGCTGGAAGGTCGCCGCCGTCGTCTCCAGCCTTGATGATTGCCTCTCTCTCCTGTCCGAGTATGAAAAACGGTTTCCCGGGGGACATGTGTACGGCAAGTTTGGCGCCTCGCTGGCCGATGCCTCGACCCGGGTCGTCGTGTTCCACACGGAAGATGAAGAAGAAAGGGATCGTCTTCAGAAGGCATTAGAGGAATGTATAACGGTTGTTGACCCGCAGGGGAGGGTGGAAATATCCAGGGCCTGTGCGATCCTGTACCGTGATATCCTGGGGCCTTGGCAGAATTGGCGGCCCGTAAGCCCTGTCCTTCATCCGGAGATGGTAGTGACGGTCCGGGAAAGGATAAAGGAAATGTTGTACCGCGCCGGCCTGTAACACCGGCGTCATCGCAGCATCAAGTAGCCGGCAAGACCCACCGCAACCGGGATGGTCAGGTTATCGTTCAAGGGGGACGGAAGGGCTTCCACCAGGGTCCCCAGGAGGGCGGCCGGCAGTTGCCGGAAGAGGTTATCCCCGAAATAGATCGTAAGCGTGAACCAGGCGGAAAGGAAGAAGGCGAGACTTCCGGCCAGGGTCTTGCCGAATATTCGCCTCTTGCCGTAACGTCGTCCGATGATTGCCGCCGCTGGATCAGACAGGGCCAGCACCAGAAGGGCAGATACGGCGATATCTCCGGGGAACAGCAGGATAGTCAATACGGTCCCCAGGGCAAAATAGAAGGCGCCGGAAGGCCGGTCATACTCGCCGGGGCGGAGCAGCGGGCCAAAAAGCCGGAGATACCATTCTCCCGCCACCGCCACCTGCAAGCGGAAAAACTCCAGGAGCAGGAAAAGGGTGGCCAGGGGGAAAAATAGGTACAGGAATAAATCCCCGAGGTGTAAATACAACAGAGGGACCAGGATGCCCAAAAGATGAAACAAGTTTCTTAAAAACGGGTTCGGTTTCATGGAGTCACAAAGATAGATATGTAGGGTGCGTTAGGCGGTTTTTTGCCGTAACGCACCGTTAAATAGGTGCGTTACGCTTCGCTAACGCACCCTACATCTGCAAGACGAAGGAGAAATAAAACATGCCCCCTAAGCCCTGGACGGTTATTTCCAGTTGCCTGGACAAGTCATACCGGATTTTCCGGATCCGCACCGACCGGGCCGCTTCTCCCCGGACCGGCCTGTCCCACGAGTTCTACATCCTGGAATCATCAACCTGGGTCAACGTGATCCCTCTCACCCCGAAAGACGAGGTGGTCCTCGTGCAACAGTACCGGCATGGCATCAGGGATTTGACCCTGGAGATTCCCGGGGGGCTTACGGATCACGATGCGCCCATCGAGGCGGCCAGGCGGGAACTGCGGGAGGAGACGGGCTATCAATGTAACGACTTGATCAGTCTGGGCAGCGTTCATCCCAATCCGGCCATCCTCAATAACCGCTGCTTCACCTATCTGGCCCGGGACGTTTATCTTGCCGGCGGACAGGACCAGGATGAACGGGAGGATATCGCGGTGGTATTAAAGCCGCTGGCGGAGATACCGGAACTCATCAGAGAGGGTGCTATCACCAATGCCCTGGTAATCGCCGCCTTTTACCGCCTTTTCATGGAACGGGGCGAGAGTAGGGTGCGTTAGGCGGCTTTTTGCCGTAACGCACCGTTAAATTGGTGCGTTACGCTTAATTTGGTGCGTTACGCTTCGCTAACGCACCCTACAGCTACAGCTCTCTCACATCCGAGACATTCAGTTCCAGCATCCTGGTATTGGCCAGGATTTTTGTTATATTTCGTTTTACCGCCTCAATTGAGCCGCCGGTGGCCAGGACATCCTCGGCGGCCTGTCTCAGCCGTCCGATTTGTTCGTCCAACTGGATGATCGTTCCCTGATTTTCCAAGATTTACTCCCTCGTAAAAAGTCCGCAAAACATTAGTTTCGGGACGGCTTCGTAAAAAGCGCCAGAGGCACGGCGCGCAATTCCTGAGGACTGAGGCGTACTTTTTGGTACGCCGCAG
>JAXMLI010000269.1:0-2825 GCA_034368785.1 Smithellaceae bacterium
AGATCACCCTGACCACTCACACTTCCCACGCCCGGGAACTAAACGCTTCCAAACTCAAGGCCTTGCCGGGCAAGGCCAGGACGTTTAAGGCTCGCGTGGAGGGTGAATTTCCCGAAATATCCTATCCCACCGACCAGGAGCTTACCCTGAAGGTCGGGGCGCAGGTGCTGTTCGTAAAGAACGATCTGTCGCCGCTGAAACTATATTATAACGGCAAGATCGGGAAAGTGGCCGCGATTGAGGAAGGCCTGGTCTATGTGAAATGTCCGGGTGATGATTCCAGGATTGCGGTGGGGCAGGTGGAATGGCAAAATTGCCGCTACGCCCTCGATGAGGAGACCAAGGAAATCAAGGAAACCCTCATTGGCGCCTTTGTCCAGCTCCCGCTGAAGCTGGCCTGGGGCATCACGATTCATAAAAGTCAGGGGCTTACCTTCGACAGGGCCATCATAGACGCACACTCCGCCTTTGCCCACGGACAGGTCTATGTGGCCTTGAGCAGGTGCAGAACCCTCGCGGGGGTGGTGCTGAGCACGCCCATCAGTCCCAGAGCGGTTAAAAGCGATCACGCGATAAATCAATTCACCCGCCGGATGGAGGAAAACCCGCCCGGCGAAAAAGAATTGGCGGCCAGGAAAAATGCCTATCAGGCGGACCTGGTGCTGGAGCTGTTTGATTTTTCTCCGTTGCAGCGGCGCCTGGGCTATCTGCTGAAACTCTTGCGGGAGAATCTTTCAAGCATAGACACGGAACTGATTGCGGCATTCAACCGGCTGGACCAGGCCCTGAAAACGGAAGTCGCCGGGGTGTCCGACAAATTCCTGAGGCAACTGCGCCGGCTGATTTCAGAAAATCCGGACCTGGAAAACAACGAGCTGCTGCAGGAACGGATTATGAAGGCCTGTTTGTATTTTGCGCCCCGGATAGAGAGGGATATTTTACAGGCGCTTCCGGGGAGTGATATTGAAACGGACAATAAAATACTGCGCAAATCCCTCAAGGAAGCCCTGTCCCGTCTTCGGGCGGAGGCCATGGTAAAGATGGCCTGTTTAAATGCTTGTGAAACCGGCTTTAAGCTGGCCCGCTTTCTGGAGGCAAGGGCCAAGGCCGCCATCGAAGGGCCAAAAGAGGTAAAGACCGTAAAGGCTTCAGACACCTTTACTCCTTCCACCCGGCCGAAATTCTATGGGCAGCTCAGATCATGGAGAGATCAGACCGCCGAGGCGCTTGGCCTGCCCGGACACCGGCTGTTGCCCTTGCGCACCATGAAAGAAATCGCCGATAACCTTCCGGCCACGAGGCCAGCCCTGCTGAGTATTAAGGGGATGGGGGAGAAGAAGGTCAAAAAATATGGCGCGGAAATTATCAAAATGACGACCGATTTCCGCCGGGAAAATAATATGGAAACTCCCCCGGAAGAACCGTCTCCCCTCAAACCTCAAGGCCGGGAAAAGGGGGATTCCCGCAAAATCAGTTTTGAGCTTTTCCTCGCGGGAAAAACCATCCCGGAGATCGCCGCGGAAAGAAAAATGGCCGCAGCGACCATCGAAGGGCATCTCGCGTATTTTGTGAGAACCGGCGAATTGCCGGTGGAGAACATCGTCTCCGCGGACAAGGTTGCCCTCATTACCGACTATTTCGCCCGGGCTGACCATGCCTGGCCGGGTGCGGCGAAGGCGGCCCTTGGAGACGACGTATCCTACGGAGAAATTAATTGCGTGTGGAAACACCTGCAATATCTGAAGGGCAGGGAAGGGTGATGCAGGCTTGAGGACTTCGTGACAAGCGCGAAATCTTGACCGATATCGTATTTAATTTTGGTCCAATCTTGTCTACTTCGTAAACAGTCCCCAAGGCGTCATTCCCGCGAAGGCGGGAATCCAGAAGTACTTGAAAAACCTGGATTTGCCGGTGTGGGTGGCGTGGGTGGGGTCGGGCCACGATATGTATCTTATATCATGGCTAATATCGCTTAAATTGCCCTCTAATATGGGCTAATAACGCGCTTTTCGCGGGCAAAAAGGCAGTTTTTCGGAAAGGTCTATAACGAGAGCAAAGCGTCATAATCCCAGGCTACATCTGGCCTACCACCTATCGTTGCCGTAAGGGAGAATTTCGTCTCAATTTCTCAATAGACCAACATCGGTGGTAACTTCATAACGCTATAATGCTCTTTTCATGGCCGAAAAAGAGGATATAGCCCCCCAAAACATCTATTTTTGGCACCCAATACCTTAATAATCAGCTACATGACGTGGCCCGACCCCGACCCGCCCCGACCCCCCGAATTATTTTTCAGGGCGGACTAATTAGGCATACGCAAGACGGCCCTTCGGCTGAGGAATGGGCCTGCCGACTTCAGTGGCAGTTTCGATCCACTCGTCGATAATTTGTTCCGCGTTTCCGAGAGCCTCCTGGTAAGTCTTGCCGTCGGCCATACAGCCGGGAAGTTCCGGTACCTCGGCCACGTAAGCACCATCCTCGGAACTCCAATAAATAATGATTTCGTATTTCTTATCCATCGTCAGCCCCCAATACGAAGGTGATATTTAAGAAACATATCGCTAACTTGTTTGACCTGGTAGGATTTTCCTTTTCCGTCCTTGGGTTGCAGGTTGAGAATCTCCTCAATATCATCCCTGGTGAAAATGTGGTGATCGCCTTTGATGCGCTCATCAAACCCAAACCTCTTGAGCAGAGCACATAACGTTTCAAACGGGACGTTCGCGTCGGATCTGCGCGTCAGAATGTGCTCGTAAAGCTTTTCAAGTTTACCCATAGTCGAATCCTATCACCGCTGCTTATTCTTGCCAAGATCCTTTATT
>JAXMLI010000270.1:0-5135 GCA_034368785.1 Smithellaceae bacterium
TGCCTGCGGAACTTTTTACAAAGCCGTCGCATTTGGCTTTTTATCAACTATTTACGAGGTTATCAGGTTTGGCTTATGACTAAAGGTTATGCCCTGCCCATCAAGATCCTCATTAATGAACTGGCCAGATTTCCCGGCGTAGGCGAAAAGTCTGCCGCCCGGATGGCCAACTTTATCCTGCGGGGCTCCGCTGAGGAGGCCCGGAGATTGGCGGAAAGTATCATTGCGGTAAAGGAAAAGATCCGCTTCTGTGCCGCCTGCTTCAATCTGGCGGAGCAGGAATTCTGCGCAATATGCCTGGATAGCGGCCGGGACAGGGCGGTGTTATGCGTGGTCGAGGACCCGGATACCCTGATAGCCATTGAGGAATGCGGGAGTTTTCGCGGGGTTTATCATGTACTCCATGGTTCCCTGGCCCCCCTCGATGGGATCGGCCCGGACCAGCTGAAAATAAAGGAACTGATAGAGCGTATGAAGGAAAATCAGGTGCGGGAACTCATCATCGCGACCAATCCCACGGTACAGGGCGAGTCCACCGCCCTCTTGATCACCAGGATGCTCAAAGGTAACGGGGTGGAGGTGACCCGGATTGCCATGGGGGTGCCGGTGGGGGGAGATCTGAAATATGCCGACCGGATGACCCTGGCCAAAGCCCTTGAGTATCGCCGGGACATGCGGGGGTGAGGCGATTGCGGATTTTGGATGTTCCGATTGCGGATCGGGGATTAAGAGGAAATGAATAAAAGCGGCGCCAGGACTATCCGGCTGGACAGGCTGGATAATGTGGCCGTAGCCCTGGAAGACCTTCCGGCGAGCAGTCTGGTCGAGGGAGGAGTGACGCTACGGGAATTCGTGCCGGCCGGGCATAAGGTGGCCCTCGGCCATATTCCCCAGTCAGAACCTGTCAGGAAGTACGGCCAGGTCATTGGTTTTGCCTCGCGGGAGATACATCAGGGCAGCCATGTGCATCTCCATAACCTGGAGATGAAGGAAGTTGCCCGGGATCATGCCATCGGTACGGAGTGCCGTCCCGCAAACCTTCTGCCCTCTCGGGATCGGGCGCATTTTCAGGGGATCATCCGGCCCGACGGGCGCGTAGCCACACGCAACTACCTGGGAGTCCTGGCCACAGTTAATTGTTCCGCCAGCGTGGCCCGGATGATAGCCGACCAGTTCAGGGATCTATCCCCCTATCCCGATCTTGACGGGGTGGTGGCCCTGGGGCATGGGACGGGTTGTTGCATGATACCTGGCGGCGAGGCCCACCAGGTGTTGCAGCGTTCCCTGGCGGGTTATGCGCGGCATCCCAACTTTGCCGGTGTTGTGCTTGTCGGTCTGGGGTGCGAAGTGAACCAACTGGAAGGCCTCATGCAGGATATGGGCTTGAAGAACCGGCCGAATATCATCGGGGTTGATATCCAGGAGGCGGGAGGGACGAGGGAGACAATCCGCCGGGGGGTGGAGGCGGTTAATTCACTGATTCCCCTGGCCACGGGGGTGAAGCGGCAGCCTGTTTCCGCGGAACATCTTGTCCTGGGGCTGGAATGCGGCGGTTCCGACGCCTATTCCGGGATTACCGCCAATCCGGCCTTGGGAATCGTCGCGGATATCCTCGTAAGCCATGGCGGCACGGTTATCCTCAGCGAAACACCGGAGATCTACGGCGCCGAGCACCTGCTTACCAGGCGGGCAGGCTGCAGGGAGGCGGGCGAGAAACTGCTGGCTCGGATCCGCTGGTGGGAGGATTATACCGCGAGAAACGGGGGGAGCATCGACAACAACCCCTCGCCGGGCAACAAGGCCGGGGGGATTACCAATGTCTGGGAAAAGTCCCTGGGCGCCGTTGCCAAGGCGGGTAGTACCAACTTGATCGAGGTTTATCAATATGCCGAGGAGATCCGTGCCAGGGGACTGGTTTTCATGGATACGCCCGGCTATGATGTGGTTTCCATTACCGGCATGGTGGCCGGCGGGGCCAATATAGTCTGTTTTACCACGGGGCGGGGCAGTGTCTTTGGGTGCAAACCAGTCCCGGTGGTAAAGATTGCCTCCAATACGCCTCTTTACAGACAGATGCCCGATGACATTGATTTTAACTGCGGCGTCGTGATGGATGGCGCCATGTCATTGCAGGAAGCGGGGGAGGCTATCTTCCGGATGCTGTTGGAGGCGGCCTCTGGTGTGAAAACCTTGAGTGAGGTACAGGGCATGGGGGATCTGGAATTTGTCCCCTGGCACCTTGGGGCGGTAACTTAAGGTACGCCGGCATGTGCCGGTAATGAACGTGATGTGCTTAACTTGCACGGAAGGTGATTTCGCCCGTACTGCGGTGATTGTGATTAGCTGCTATCATCAGCGCCATAATCGCTCTTTGTAATTGTTTGGAAACTCCGGGCGGATGAGGGCTGGTGCCTGCTCAGGTTGAGATATGGCGGCTGCGGCAACTCAGGCGCGACCTTAACGCCCGTTCGATGTGTGCTGGCACCTGGATTGCAGTATGGGACTGCTTGCGAGGTCGCGGTATGACCTTATCGACGACCCTTATCCTTGATGATCTGGGTAATATGTGTTGACAGAAGGCCTTCAATTAGATAGGTGGAGTCCGTTTTTATCGAAAGTCAATATTTTTTTTGTGTGGAGGATAGTTAATGATAGAAATAAGATGGCATGGCAGGGGAGGTCAGGGCGCGGTTACATCCGTGGAGCTTCTGGCCAAGGCGGTAATTGGTGAGAAGAGATTTGCCCAGGCATTCCCGAGCTTCGGCCCGGAGCGTCGCGGCGCCCCGGTGATGGCCTTCAATCGGGTTTCAGAGGAGAGAATCCGGGTCAGGTCCGGTGTTTACAATCCCGATGTGGTCATTGTTCTCGATGAATCCCTGATTGGATTGGTGGATGTGACCGAAGGCATTAAATCAGATGGCATTCTGATCGTAAATACCGCCAAGCCGGCGAGCGAACTCGCGGCAAAACTGAACTACAAGGGTAAGCTGGCCACGGTGGATGCCACCGCGATCGCCTGGCAGGAGCTTGGCGTGCCCATTACCAATACGACCATGCTTGGCGCCCTCCTGAAGGTCGCCAACGTGGCGAAACTGGAATCCATCGATGAACCCATCGCAGAGAGGTTCGGCCGAATCGCCGCAAAGAACCTGGCGACGGCGAAGAGGGCCTACAATGAGGTCAAGATAAACTAATTCTTACGAATGAGGTAGCGAGATGATAGCAAAGAAATGGCCTGAAACATGGCAGGAAATCAGCACCGGCTGCGTAGTTTTCGAGCCCGGCAGTTCCAGATCCTATCTAACGGGCAACTGGCGCGCCCAGCGGCCCATCTGGGATAATGACAAGTGCATCAAATGTGGGATATGTTACCTGTTCTGTCCGGAAGGTTGCATCAGCAAAACTGCTGAGGGCTACTATGCGGCCGACATGGATTATTGCAAGGGTTGTGGAATCTGCGCTTATGAATGTCCGACCGATGCAATCAGTATGATCAACGAGGAGGCATAGAAATGGCAAAACGTGTTGGTATGGAAGTGACAACGGCTTGCGCGGAGGCGGTGGCCCTTTGCAGGCTCGATGTGGCGGCGGTTTTTCCCATCACTCCTCAGTCGCATATTGCAGAGCATCTTTCCGGTATCGTAGCGGACGGCAGGATCGACGCCGAGTTCATAACCGTGGAATCTGAGCACTCGGCCCTGAGCGCGGCCATGGGGGCCTCCGCTACAGGCGCGCGGGTATTTACCGCCACTTCGTCGCAGGGCCTGATTTACATGCAGGAAATCATGCCGATTACCTCGGCCATGAGATTGCCCGTGGTGATGGCCGTGGCCAACCGCGCGGTCTCCGGTCCGATCAATATCTGGAACGACCACAGTGATATCATGCACACCCGCGACACCGGCTGGATATCTCTCTTTGCCCAGAACGGACAGGAGGTGGTGGATATGACCATCCAGGCCTTCAAGATTGCGGAACATAAGAACGTCCTGCTCCCGATCAATATAAACCTGGACGGATTTCAGCTCAGCCACATGGTGGAGCCGATGGAAATGCCCAGCCAGGAAGAGGTGGACAAATTTCTGCCCGATTTCGTGCCCCATGCCACCCTGCACCCCGACAAGGTGGTGACGATGGGCGCCTTGGGAATGCCCGAGATGTTCACCGAGGCGATGATGGCCAAAGACACAGCGATAGTCAACTCCAGGAAGGTGATTCTGGAGGTCTGGCAGGAGTGGAAGAAACTCTTCGGGCGCACCTATGAACCGATCGAGTCTTACAAGACCGAGGGCGCGGAAGTATTGCTGGTAACGATGGGTTCCATGGGGGAAACGGCGGAGATTGCCGTGGATGAAATGAGGGCCAAGGGCCTGGCCGTTGGTCTGCTCAAGATCAAACTCTGGCGGCCCTTCCCCTTTGAGGACCTGAAGAAGGCTGTCAAAGGCGCCAAGGTGCTGGCCGTCACCGATCGAGCCGTATCCTTCGGGGGACCAGGTGGACCGGTCTGCTCGGAAATCCGGTCGGCCCTTTACGACGAGGCGGATAAACCGGCGATCGTCAATTACATTATTGGCCTGGGCGGACGGGATGTGGCGGTCGGTGATTTCATCGAGATGGCAAAACGGGCCGCATTGGCGAAAGACAAGAAACCTGAAGTTGCATACGAACTTTATGGAGTGAGGGCATCATGACAGTCAAGCTATCTAAATATCAGCGAGATATAGTTAAATTAGTCAAGTCGGTGGACAAGGACGAACACATCGCCGCCGGTCATCGGGCCTGTCAGGGCTGTGGCGAGGTCCTGGCGATCCGGCTCATGTGCAAGGCCCTGGGCCCGGATACGGTTATTTCCAATCCCACGGGCTGCATGGAGGTCATCTCGGCCATTTATCCCACCACCTCCTGGAACATCCCCTGGATCCATGTGGCCTTTCCCAACGCCGGTTCTGTCGCTTCCGGCGTGGAAGCCGGTCTGAAGGCCCTCCGTCGCAAGGGAAAGATTGCCGACCGCCGGGTGAAAACCGTGGTCTTCGCCGGCGACGGCGGCACCGTGGATATCGGAATCCAGGCCCTGAGCGGCGCCATGGAGCGCGGTCACGACATGATCTATGTCTGCCTGGACAACGAGGCCTACA
>JAXMLI010000271.1:0-6647 GCA_034368785.1 Smithellaceae bacterium
CTGGTGGAGGGGTATTTTGATCTGCTTTCCCTTTGGAGTGCCGGGATTGAAAGTTCCGTTGCCACTCTGGGGACGGCCTTGACGGCAGATCAGGTTGACTTGATCAGAAGGTTTACCAGAAATGTGATCATCCTCTTCGACCCGGATGAGGCCGGTCAGAAGGCCATGCGCAGAAGTCTGGAACTGTTTCTCCCCGCCGGGATGCAGGCCAAAGTAGTTGTGCTTGCCGATGGTCACGATCCGGACAGCTATATCAGGACCTTTGGCAGCGAGAGAATGGCATCCGTCATTGAGAATGCCTTTCCGCTGGTGGACTATTTCATTGAAGAGGTTATCGGCAAGGCCTGCTCTTTCGAGGATCTGCAGGGGGTAACCAGAGAGGCAGTTTCTCTGATGGCGCGGATCGAAAATCCCCTCGAAAAGGATCTCTTTATAAAAAGGGTCTCGGAAAGGCTGGCCATTGATCATGAAAGCCTGAAAAGGGAGATACATCTGGCGACTAAGCCGCGAGAGGATAAAATCCAGGCTGCCGTCCAGAGGCCAAAGAAAACGACCGATGATACGCTGGAGTTGGGGCTGCTTCATCTGCTGCTCGAATATCCGGACAGGATTCCGGCCATCTATGAAGGAGGGGTGTTTAAATACTTCATTGATGAGGAAACGAAGAGTCTGGGAGAGATCCTTTGGCAGGCATATGCGGATCACGGCCCCGGAAACTTTAACTCTTCCTTTGTCCTCGGCGGGCTGACCGAAGGACCACTGCGGGAGAGGCTCTTGAGGATGATGATAGATCCGCCTCCCTATGGCAGCGATGTTCTTGACCGGGCGCTGGAAGACATGGGAAAGCAGCTCAGACGGAGATGGTTCCGCCAGAGGCAGCTGATCCTGCGAGAGGAGCTGTCGAAGGCGGAAACTAGGGGCGATCGGGACGGGTGCCTGCGTATCCTTGAGGAAAAGAACAGGCTGATGATGGAAGAGAGGGGAGCGCTAAAGGCTAAAGGCCTTTAGGCCGTAGGCTGTTAGACTAAAAGACTGAGAAGCTGAAAAGCTAACAGGAGAAGACCAAAAATGGAAAAAGACATTCAGTCAGATGAATTTAAACAGTTGATCTCTCTTGGTGAGGAAAAGGGATTTCTGACCTTTGATGATGTGAACGATCTGCTCCCGGCAGACATCATTTCTCCAGACCAGATTGATGATATCATTATACTTTTCGGTGAAAAAAATATTGATGTCATTGATACCGACAAAGGGGAGAAGGTGATTGTCAAGAAGGTGACCGATGAGAGGAGCGATACCAAGGAGGGGGATGTAATCGGACTCCTGGCCGCTGTCGGTAAGACCAGTGATCCCGTCAAGATGTATCTCAGGGAAATGGGGCTTGTTTCGCTGCTAAGCCGTGAAGGAGAAGTCGAGATAGCAAAAAGGATTGAGGAGGGGGTCAGGGAATCCATGACCGCCGTTTTCCGGATGCCCACCTCGATTGGGGAAGTGATCGCGATCGGTGAGAAGCTGAAGGGCGGAGAATTAAGAATCAAGAGTATCCTGGAAAACATCGAAGACGAAGACGGCTATATAGAAGAAGACAGCCTCCGTGACAGGGTGCTGAAAATGACGGACAGGGTGACGGAACTCTACCAGAGGAACTCAGACCTCCAGCAAGGGCTAAATAAAAAGTCCCTCAATTCTGCCGAGAAAATGGCAATTAAGGGGGAAATAGAAAAAAACGCGGGAGAGATCATAGATTCCTGTCGAAATATAAAATTCAGCAAGAAACAGATGGAGCGTTTTATCTCCCATCTGAAGCATCTGCTGATCCGGGTAGAGCAGGCGGAGGCCGATTTGAACAAATGCAAGGAAGAACTGGCCGTTTCCCCTGCTCAGTTGGAAGAGGTGTGGAAACGGATAAATGCTTCGCCAAACCTTGTCGAGAGGGAGATAGGAAAACTGGGGATGTCTCTGGAACAGCTTGAAAAATACAGGGGCAGAATCAGAGAGTCGAAAGATATTATCAATCAGGCGATAAATAAGACGGGCCTCCCGGTCAATTCTCTCAGGAAGGCGATTATCACCATTGAGCGGGGGGAGATCAGGGCGGAGCGGGCAAAGAGGAAACTGGTGGAGGCGAACCTCCGGCTGGTGGTCAGTATCGCCAAGAAATACACAAACCACGGCCTGCAGTTCCTGGATCTGATTCAGGAAGGGAACATCGGACTCATGAAGGCCGTGGACAAGTTTGAATATCAGCGTGGATACAAGTTTTCCACCTATGCCACCTGGTGGATAAGGCAGGCAATTACCAGGGCGATTGCCGACCAGGCGAGGACCATCAGAATTCCTGTTCACATGATTGAAACGATAAACAAACTGATCAGAACCTCCCGGTACCTGGTGCAAAAGCTGGGTCGGGAGCCTACCCCGGAAGAGATAGCCAGTAAAATGGAGTATCCGCTGGAAAAGGTCAGGAAGGTGCTTAAGATCGCGAAAGAGCCAATTTCCCTGGAGACCCCGATAGGCGAAGAAGAGGATAGTCATCTGGGGGATTTTATCGAGGACAAGAAGATCATGTCCCCCTCGGATGCCACCATCAGCATGGATCTGGCGGAGCAGACCAGAAAGATTCTTTCCACCCTGACGCCCCGGGAGGAAAAGGTGCTCAGGATGCGTTTTGGCATCACCGAGAGATCGATTGGTCCGGCCGATGAAGGACCTCTGGACTATATAAGCATCCGGGGAGCGAAGTCAGATAGTGCCGCGGGAACGGATGATTCCAGTCATGATTTTCCGGGGGGAGAGAGCCTTGATTTCGACGAGGGAGATAAAATCGGTGATTTTTAATGGTGGAATTTTAGTGGCGAGAAAATAATTGACAAAAGCAGGCCGTAATAGTAGGCAGGCGCCCTCTTTTGGTTAAGGCGCGGCGATACGGGGATGTGACTTCCCCTGCCGCCGGCATCGTAAAATAGCGAGGGATGAATGGAGAGGGCGATTAACAAAAAGCGGTCCTTAGAAATAATAGACAGGTTCAGCAGCGCCAGGGTGCTGGTTGTAGGCGATATAATTATCGATCAGTTTATCTGGGGGCGGGTTTCCCGTATCTCACCCGAGGCGCCTGTCCCGGTGGTAGATGTCCATGACGAAAATCTTCGCCTGGGCGGGTGCGCCAATGTGATGCACAATATCTGCTCCATCGGTGGCGGAGCAGGGCTGGCCGGTGTCGTCGGGGCAGACGAGGCGTCTAACCTGTTGTTGAAGGAACTGGCGCGGATGAATATCGACAGGGGAGGGGTTGTAATTGAACCCGGTCGGCCGACAACCATGAAAACCAGAATTATTGCCCACGGTCAGCAGATGGTCCGGTTCGACAGGGAGATGAGAAACGCCGTTGCCGATAAGAGCATTGAAGATATACTGCGCTATATAGACAGGGAGATGGAAAGAGGACTCGGTGCAATCATAGTTTCCGATTACAACAAGGGGGTTGTTTCGGAGGCGCTCCTGGCCGGGATAAGAAAAAGGGTGGCCGGAAAAAAAATCCATGTCTGCGTGGACCCCAAGCGAAATGATCTATCCTTCTATCAGGGCTTCGATATCATTACCCCTAACCACCATGAAGCCTGCCGGGCGCTGGGTATCCCGGAGGTGAACGAGGAGATGAATATCGAGCAGATCGGGATGGAACTTCTGAAAAGGTACGATTTTCGTGCCGTTCTGGTGACCCGCGGTGAAGATGGGATGAGCCTGTTTGAAAAACAGGAACGGTTTTCCCACACCATCTTTCCTGCCAAGGCCAAGGAGGTATACGATGTGACGGGCGCCGGCGATACGGTGATTGCCGTCTTCGCCCTTGCCGTTGCCGCAGGGGCCTCTTACCGGGAGGCGGCCTATCTGGCGAACCACGCTGCCGGCATCGTGGTGGGCAAGCTGGGTACGGCCACTATTTCCCAGCTGGAACTTAAGAAGTCGCTATGAGCAGACCGGTCAGGGCGGATGATGTGAAACTGATCGTGAGCATCTTCGCTGGTTGTGGTGATGAGATAAACAAGGCATTGGGCGAATTGAGCGAGCGTTACGGCAGGACAGATTTTGTCGGTTCCCTGCATGCCTTTGATCATACCGGCTATTATCGCGGGGAGATGGGCGGACCCTTGGTGAGGCGTTTCGTTTCTTTTGAAAGGCTCATCCGTCCGGAGGTTCTTCCTGATATTAAAATATTCTGCAATTCAGTCGAAGATTGTCATTCCCGGGAAGGAAAAAGAAGGGTGAACCTGGATCCTGGCTACCTGGGCCATCCTCACCTGATCCTTGCCACGGGGAAGGGTTATTCCCACCGGCCGTATTTACGGGACGGCATTTATGCGGACCTGACTCTTTTTTTTCGCGACGGAGCGTTCCAGCGGCTTCCCTGGACCTATTCCCGATTATGGTACGGAGCCGATGTTGAAGATGTTCACCCGGCTCAGGGAGAGATACCTGCTGGAAAGAAGAGGTATGACTACGGAGGTAGATATACTCTAGGCTATCAGGGGACTGTTCCCCTTATCCACTCGAGACCGTCAAACGAGAAACGTAAATATTATGATTAGAAGCATGACCGGCTACGGCAAGGCCGAAGGGACATATAACGGAATCAAGATCATCGTGGAGATTAAATCTGTCAACCACCGTTACCTCGAAGTGACGGTACGCCTGCCTTCCCCGTTATCCCTCTGGGAATTGGAGATAAGGAAAAGGGTCGCGGAGATATTCTCCCGGGGCAAGCTGGAGATGTTCATCAAGATAGAAACGGAAAAGGAAGCGGATTGCGGTCGGAAGCTGAGCCTCAATGTGCCGCTGCTGTGCAATTACTATGAACTGCTCCTCCAGATCAAAAAGGAACTGAACCTTTCCGAGGAGGTAACCCTGGCCCAACTGTCGGGAATGAAAGATCTCTTCGTATCCGCTGAACCTCTAACTGATCAGGATGGTTTAAAGGTGGTTCTCCTCGGGGTGGTCGAAGAGGCGTTGGCGGCGGCCAGTCAAATGAGGCGGAAAGAAGGCGAAATGCTTTGCCAGGTCATGAAGGCTGGTGGCAATCTGGTTGAGGAACGTCTGGTGGAAATACGGGCGAGGGGTCCCCTGGTGATCGACGAATATCGGAAGCGCCTTAACGAGCGCATCCGGGAACTAACCAACGGCCTGCCTCTTGATGAGGGACGGTTGATGACGGAAGTGGCGATTATGGCGGAAAAAAGCGATATTACTGAGGAGGTTGACCGGCTGAGAAGTCATCTGGGACAGTTTTACGAACTGCTGAGCGCCTCCGCGCCGGTGGGGCGGCAACTTGATTTTCTCGTGCAGGAGATGGGACGGGAGGCCAATACCATGGGGGCAAAGAGCAATGACCTGGCCTCTTCCCGTACCATCATTGAGGTTAAGGGTGAGATCGCCAAGCTCAAAGAACAGATCCAAAATATTGAGTAGATATGGAAGAGACTAAACAAGGTTTATTCATCGTTGTCTCCGCGCCCTCGGGCGCCGGGAAGACTTCCATCTTGAGGGAATTTCGTAAGATCTATCCGGAAGTCATGTTTTCCGTATCTCATACCACCCGTCCTCCCCGTCCGGGAGAGGTGGATGGCCGCGACTATCATTTTGTTTCCGAGACAACCTTCCGGGAGCTTATCGCGCAGGATGAGTTTGCCGAATGGGAGGAAAATTTTGGTTGCCTCTACGGGACCTCCGGTAGGATTATGACCGGCTTTCTTAGCGAGGGGCGGGATGTCCTGCTGGATATCGAGCCCCGGGGCGCCAGGTCTATCAAGGGCAAATACAGCGGCGGGGTTTACGTCTTCATCCTTCCCACGTCGCTGTCCGAACTACAGAGGCGCCTCCTTGGCCGGGGAGACCATCCCTCGCGGATAACAAACCGGCTGGCCCGTGCCGCGGCGGAGATAGGGGAGAGCATATGTTACGATTATGTGATAATAAACGAACATCTCCCCTTGGCGGTGGATAATCTCCGCGCTATTTACCTGGCAGAGAAGAGTCGGCGGGAAAGAATGATGGGGAAAATTGAAGATATTTTGAATGTTAACAAGGGACAGGAATAAAAAGGCGTGTCTCCTGTTTCAGGATACACAAACGGGCGTAGCCCAATTACTGACGAACTCGTAAAAAGTCATCAAAACGCCTGTTTGGGGACGGCTTTGTAAAAAGGCCCCCGGCGAAGGCGGGGGAGGGATGCAGCGCAACGCAGCATCCGGACTTTTTACGAAGCCGTCAATTACTTATGGAGGTTGGCTATATATGGCCAGAATTACTGTCGAGGATGCCCTTAAGGTAGGGAAAAACAGGTTTGCCCTGGTACATCTTTCCGCCCGGAGGGCAAAACAGCTGCTCAAGGGTTCCGTGCCCCTTACCGATGCAAAAAATAACCGGGAGATCGTGACGGCGCTGAGGGAAATAGCCGCCGGCGAGATAACCTACGCGCATCCGGAATATCTCAGAGGTTCCAAAGAAGATTTCCGGCCTCTGCCCGCTGATGCGACGGAATTTGTCGGTGATGAAGAATACACTGAATAAAGACCCCCGGAATCGACTGATCTTTGCCCTCGATCTAAGCGATTCGCTGGATCGTACCCTGGCCTGGGTGGATCTGCTGAAGG
>JAXMLI010000272.1:0-10120 GCA_034368785.1 Smithellaceae bacterium
CTTGAAGGGGGAGGAACAAAACCCGAACCCAAAAGGGTATTATTGATTGGATGACGCAAAAAGCTGACCCGGCTTTCCTTATTAGTATGGTTTTTCCTCGGCGCATCTGTTAACTAAAGGCGGAAAACATGTCAACAGGAAAATAGACGGGGATATGCCATGCAAAACGGCGATGAAGTAAAAACTGGCGTAGTCTATATTGTTGCCACCCCCATAGGCAACCTTAAGGATATGACCATAAGGGGGATCGAGGTCCTCAAAGGGGTCCATCTGGTAGCAGCCGAAGATACCAGAAGGGCCAGGATACTCCTGGACGCATACGGCATTACCACGCCTGTCACCAGTCTTTTCGAGCATAACGAGGATAAAAAGAGCGCCGTCCTGACCTCCCTGCTCCTGACCGGGAAGGACATTGCCTACATTACGGACGCGGGGACACCGGGAATATCGGACCCAGGTTATGTTCTTGTCCGCCAGGCCATCAAAAATGGAATAAGGGTGATTCCCATTCCGGGAGCGTCGGCTGTTATCGCGGGGTTAAGCGCAGCGGGGATTCCCGCGGGAAGCTTTATCTTCGACGGATATATTCCCCCCTCATCGGCGAAGAGAAAAAAGTATTATGAAGGCGTCAGGCACGAAAAAAGGGCCATTGTTCTCTATGAATCCCCGCGGCGACTACTGTCCTCCCTCGCGGACATGAAGGAAGTGCTTGGCGAACGACAAGTCGTGATGCTAAGAGAGCTGACCAAGGTATTTGAGGAGATAGTAAGGGGTGGCATCACGGAGCTTATGGCGCGGATTGCCCAGGGTTCAGTAAGGGGAGAGATTACGCTTATCCTGTCCCCGGACCGGACAAAGGCTGTTGCTGAAATACCGGAAACAGCCGTGATTCGCCGTCTTTTTGACAAAAAAACAAAGGGCGGTTGTTCCGGCAGGGATGCCATCGACGCCATCGCGCGCGAGCTTGATATTCCCCGGAAACAGATATATGAACTGGTCTTTAGTGAGAAGAAGAAGTAACAATTCCCTTGATGAGCGTAGTACGCTGTGTTAACAGTTCGCCCATCCCATATGAGGAGGCGTCGCGTGCAGGATAATCTGGATGAAACACCCGCAGAGGAGGGAGCCGTTGCTTCCCCCGCGGGTCAAATTACCCCGGAGATGACCGTCAGCATTGATATATCAAATGGCCAGATCGGCATTGAAGATATGATTATTGATGGACGGGTACTCAGAGCAAGCGATCGGATCTATGACCTGGTAGATGTTCTGGACGACGATGTGATCGCGGATACAAAAGAAGAGCCCGAAATTATTGTGATCGATGGACGCGTGTATGAACGGGTTGCGGGGCCGAAAAATAATGTATTTGGCCTGTCGGATAAGACGAATGCTTCAACCGCACCCCTGTTCAATGACGGTCTGCATGATGAGATCATGAAGGCGGTTACCCGGATCGCGGAAGGGATTGCCAGGGAAAGCATCCCTGAGATTGCCGAACGGATTATCAGGGAGGAGATAGAAAAGCTGAAGGGCAATACCCCTCTTTCGTGAGGGTAAACCAATATAACATGGGTAAAGGTGAATAAAGGAGAATGACAACAAGCCTCAAAAAATATGGCGCTGTCAGGCGTTTCCGTTGGGCGGCGGCAATTGCGATTGTTTCGGTCTTGTTTTTAAGCAGCGCCTGCGGCGGCAAGGTACAAAAGAAGACAGCCAATATTCCTGAGCCCCTGGCCAAACTTGTCGCGGTTATGCCTGTGAATAATGACTCCGGTAATAAAACGGCAGAAAAACTGCTGCGTGATAAAGTTGCTGAAGGCGTATTTTTTAAGGGCTACCGGAGGGTTCCCCTTGCCTCGGTGGATGAGGCTATTTCCCGGGGTGGCCGCTCTGCCGGCGTTGCCGGGGACGGGTCCCCTGCGGCTCAAAAACTCAGAGAAATTCTGGGCGTGGATGGGCTTCTGTATATCACCCTTTCAGAAGCCTCTGTGAGGATTGGATCAATTCAGGTTACCGTGGCCGTGGATGCGTCTTTTGAACTTATCAGCGCGGGGACGGGGGTGTCTCTTTGGAAATCGAAACATCGGGCAGTAAAGAGAGCGTTTGCCTTGTCCAAGAAAGGTCGCGAACAGACAGCCTTCTCGATATTCGAGAATGTAGTGGAGAAGGTGGTAGAGGCGGGATTGACGTCGTTCCCTGAAGGACCCGTGCTGGCCGATGGGAGAGCAGAGAAGAACAAGTGATGCTTCCGCCAGTTAGAAATGACGAACTCGTAAAAAGTCTTAAAAGCCTTGAATTTAGGACGGCTTCGTAAAAAGTTCGCAGGCAAGGCGCGCAAATCCCGAGGAATGAGGCGTCGGGGGAGGGGGCTTGTTCCGGAAGCCCGTAGGGATCGGAACGTGTCCCCGGAACACGAGGGATGCAGCGCAACTAGAGCATCCGGACTTTTTACGAAGTCGTCAAAAATTACAGACATCAGGGGGAGAATATGGCTGACAACATCACGCCGTTCGCTTCCAGGGGAATGGGCGCCAAATCGTTGGGTTATCTCAGGTTATACATTATCCTCCTGCTTATTTTCGGCTGTGCGCTGACGGTTGAGGCCAAGCGGCCGTTGGAGCTGAATATTGGCCGGGGTGAGGCATATGTCAATCACCTGGAGGGAACCGCCCAACTCCTGCGTAAGGCCGACGGCGCCACTTTGCCCTTAAGAGTCGGGGAAATCCTGAGAACCGGCGATGAGATTACCGTAGGTTCGGGGAAGTCAAGGCTGGAGGTAGTCCTGTCGGACAGGTCCCTGGTTCGTTTCGCCGATAACACCCGTTTGAGAATCGCGCAGCTTGAACCGGACAAGGATGGCAGCAGGATCAATGTTGATATAAACATGATGGTTGGTCGCTCCTTTGCCAATATCAGCCGGGCGGTGGGTAAAACAAATTTTAACATGACCTCCGAAAATGCCGTGGCCGGAGTGCGGGGTACCGTATACAGAATGAATGTTGAACAGGATAAATCGGTCCTTGTGAGAGTTTATGAGGGACAGGTTCAGGTTTCCGGTGGTGTAAAAGCACTGGAGACCCCGAGGGTTGTCGGTCCGCCCGAAAGGATCGCCGGTCCCCAGCCTATCCCCGGCCCTACCAGGGTCTCCATGGAGGAGTGGGTCTATATCGTCAGGGAAATGCAGCAGATCAGGATCAGGTCGGACGGATCGTCCGAAGTGCCGGTAAGTTTTACCAAACAGGAAGATCTGGATGAGTGGGTTATCTGGAACAGAGAACGGGACAAATTAACTGACTAGTTTAGTATATGAATATACCCAACATTCTGACCCTCCTGCGGATTATCATGGTCCCGGTATTGGTTATCCTGCTTATTCAGGGCTCGTTTTTTAAGGCCCTGATCGTTTTTACCTTGGCCAGCCTGACCGATGCCCTGGACGGCTTCCTCGCGCGTCAGCTGAACATGCAGACTGAGCTCGGCGCCTATCTGGATCCGATTGCCGATAAGGCGCTGCTGGCCAGTTGTTATGTTACCCTTGCCATAACCGGCAGTATCCCGGCCTGGCTTGCCGTATTGGTTATCAGCCGCGACGTGATTATCCTCCTGGGCATTCTGGTGCTATTTCTCATGTCCGTCCCTTTTGAGATAAAACCGGCGATGATAAGCAAGGTCACAACTACCTCTCAGATAATAACAATCTTTTTCATCCTCGCCGCCCATTCTTCCATGATCACGCATTTTTATACATTGGTGAATTTTTTGATCTGGTCAACCGCTTTTTTCACGGTGATTTCCGGACTTGTTTACATGCATCGAGGTGTGCGTATGATTAGTCAATATACCCCGAAGGCTGAATGATAACTTCGCAAAAAGTGCGGCTTTCTTCAATTTGACCTTGACAGCATGGCATTAAATTGTTAGACAACCACACGTTTTTTGGGTAAGACTGTATGCAGGCACGTAGCTCAGGGGGAGAGCGCCATCCTGACGCGGTGGATGTCCAGGGTTCAAATCCCTGCGTGCCTACCATTTTTTTTATTATAAGGTGATGATTCAGTTTTCTTGTATTTTTCTGCAAGGTGATAACTTCAGCAAAAAAATCATCACGAAATCGTTGTTTGTTATAACTATCCATATCAACAAGACCAGGACGCTCTCGCTACCTGAAAGGGGGCGTATGACTTGTTCACGTTATGATTTATGAGTAAGATAAACATAAAATTTCCCGACGAGACAGAGATAATATTTCCTGGGGTGGTTACAGCCGGGGAAGCCTTTTCCGCGTGGAGAGTTGATCTTCTACCCCTGATGGCCGCGGCCAGAATAAATGGGGAGCCGGTTGATCTGTCTCATTTCATTTCAGCGGACGCTAATGTGGCGCCCATTCTCTACTCCGCCCCGGAAGGGCTTGAGGTACTGAGGCACAGCGTTGCCCACGTAATGGCCCAGGCAGTCCAGGACCTCTTTCCTGGCGTTCAGGTTGCGATAGGCCCGGCCATCGAAGACGGTTTCTACTACGATTTTGATTTCTCCGAGGCGTTTGTTCCCGCTGATCTGGAAAAGATCGAGGGCCGGATGCGGGAGATTATCAAGGCGGACATTCCTTTCGAGCGTCGCGGGATATCCAGGGTAGACGCGGTAGAAGTATTTAAGACCAGAGCGGAGAGCTACAAAGTTGAACTGCTCAATGACCTGCACCAGGATATTAAACAGGTGAGTGTCTACAGCCAGGGAAATTACGTTGATCTCTGCCGGGGGCCACATGTCCCCTCGACCGGGGCGATCAGGGCGTTCAAACTTACCAATCTTGCCGGGGCCTACTGGCGAGGCGATGAGAAGAACAGAATGCTTCAGCGAATATACGGGGTTGCGTTCCTCGATGAAGCCGCCTTGACGGAGCATCTGAGGATAATAGAAGAGGCAAAGAAGAGGGATCACCGCAGGCTTGGCAAGGAACTGGATCTTTTTCAGATTAGTGACGAAGCCGGTCCGGGGCTGGCGATCTTCCATCCAAAAGGGGCAATGCTCCGCCATATTATCGAGGATTGGGAGAAGAAAGAGCATCTCAAAAGGGGCTATGACCTGGTCATGGGGCCTCAGCTCCTGAAGTCGGAATTGTGGAAAAAGTCCGGGCATTACGATCATTACAAAGAAAATATGTATTTCACGGAAGTGGAGAACCAGTCATACGGAATCAAGCCGATGAACTGCCTTTCCCACATGCTGATCTACAAAAACAAAATTCGCAGTTACCGCGATCTGCCCCTGCGTTATTTTGAATTGGGGACAGTCCACAGACACGAAAAAACCGGTGTTCTGCATGGCCTGGTAAGGGTTAGACAGTTTACCCAGGATGATGCCCATATTCTCTGTACGCCGCAACAGCTCAATTCTGAGATCAAGGCAATTACGGAATTTATCAGTTACGCGATGAAGATTTTTGGTTTCAGTTACGAGGTTGAACTGAGCACGCGTCCGGAAAGGTCCATCGGTTCCGATGAGGCCTGGGAGATGGCAACAACCGCATTGGAAGCGACCTTGCGGGAAAGCGGCATACCCTACCAGCTTAATGAGGGTGACGGGGCCTTTTACGGACCGAAAATTGATTTCAAGCTCAGCGATGCTTTAAAAAGAAAATGGCAGTGCGCTACCATCCAATGCGATTTTACCCTGCCGGAGCGTTTCGATCTTACCTATATCGGCGCCGATGGAGAAAAGCACCGGCCGGTTATGCTTCACCGGGTAATTCTGGGCGCCATTGAAAGGTTCATGGGGATATTAATCGAGCATTATGCCGGGGCTTTTCCGGTATGGCTGTCACCTGTACAGGCCGTTCTCCTGACCGTCACCGATGAGCGCATCCCGTACGGCGAGAGAGTCTATCAGCGCCTTTTGGAAGCGGGCATCCGGGTGGAACGTGATTTCAGGAATGAAAAGCTTTCCTACAAGATCAGGGAGGCCCAGTTGCAGAAGATACCCTATATGCTGGTTATTGGCGAGCGGGAGGTTGACAATGAAACCATTTCGCCCCGGGAGAGAAACGGACAGAATCTCGGTGCACTCGCTATAGAAGACTTCATTTCACTGGTTAAGGAAAAAGACCGGCTGTATCAATGACGAAGGGGAATGAAGCATTAATCAACAGTCGTCATTATTGATGTAATCGTAAAAAGTTGCAAAAGCCTTGAATTCAGGACGGCTTCGTAAAAAGGCCGCAGGCAAGGCGCGCAATTCCCGAGGAATGAGGCGTACATAGAAGTACGCCGCAGTGACGAGGGATGCAGCGCAACGCAGCATCCGGACTTTTTACGAAGTCGTCATTATTGGACCGCCATTTCTAAGGAGGTGTGATATCGCAAAAGAGCCAAATGTAAACCGGGAGATCAAGGCGCCCCAGGTAAGGGTTATCGCCGAGGGAGAGCAACTGGGAATCATGTCGCTGGCCGATGCCCTCGCTGAAGCCCAACGGCAGGGTCTGGACCTGGTGGAAGTCGCGCCGAATTCCGCGCCACCGGTCTGTCGCATTCTGGATTACGGCAAATTCAGGTATCAGCAGAGTAAAAAACTCCAGGACGCTAAAAAATCTCAGACGATAATACAGTTAAAAGAGATCAGGCTAAGGCCCAAGACGGAGGAACATGACCTGCAGGTTAAGATCAAGCACATCAAGAAATTTTTGGCGCAGGGCGACAAGGTCAAGATTAGCATGATGTTCAGGGGGCGGGAAATCGCATTTACCGAGATTGGAAAAAGAATCATGGAAGAGATAAAGGCCGAACTGCTTGATTGCAGCGTGATTGATCAGCATCCAAGGCTTGAGGGTAGAAGCATGGTGATGGTACTGTCGCCGAAGAAATGAGTAGCGACTTCGAAAAAGGCTCTTTCTCAGGCTTACTGCGCGTGGGGCATTATAGTTGCGGGGTTGTATCACGCGCATCTTAATGCGTTGAAATAGTAAAAAATATTTTAGAATTAGAAGAGGTAATGGTATGCCGAAAATCAAAACGCACCGGGGCGCAGCGAAGCGCTTTTCCCTTACCGGAACGGGAAAGATAAGGAGGAGTAAGGCGTATTCCAGCCATATTCTCACCAGCAAAACTACCAAACGAAAGAGGAATCTTCGCAAGTCCGCCATTGTCGACAAGACAAATCACTGCGCCACAAGGAAGCTGATCCCTTACCTCTAGGGGCCAGGGAGATGAATTAAGATGTGCCAAGGAAGGGAACCAGGAGAATAATACATGTCACGGGTTAAAAGAAGCGTAAGCGGAAAAAAGAAGCGACGTAAGATTTTTAAATTAGCCAAAGGTTTTTTCGGAGCCAGAAGCAGACTCCTCAGGACCGCGAGCGAGGCAGTCGATCGGGCGATGAAATATGCCTATCGGGACAGAAGGGTTCGGAAGAGAGAGTTCCGAAGCCTCTGGATTGCGAGGATAAATGCGGGCGCAAGGATAAACGACTTAAGCTACAGCAGGTTGATAGACGGTCTCAAAAAGGCTTGCGTGGAAATCGACCGTAAGGTTCTCTCTGATATCGCCATCCACGATCCCAGGGCTTTTTCGCAAATTGTGTCGGTTGCAAAGGGCGAAGCCTCGGTATGCTAGAGCAGCTGAAGGAGATTGAGATCAAGGCAGTGGAGGAGATCCTTCAGGCCAGTGACGATCAATATCTTCTTGAGATCAAGACCAGGTACCTGGGCAGGAAGGGACTTCTGACGGGGATGCTGCGAAGTATCGCCCAGGCAGCCCAGGAGGAGAGACCGCACTTCGGGAAGCTTTGCAACGAGATTAAAGATCGTCTTACCGCCAGGATAGACCAGGCACTGGAGGATATCCATCGTCGCAAGAGAAGGGAGTCCCTTCAAGGCGAGGAAATAGATGTTACCCTGCCCGGCCGGATCATCAGCAGAGGAAATCTCCACCCCCTGACGCAGGTATTCGAGGAAATCTGCAATATATTCGCTGGCCTTGGTTTTTCTGTCGTGACGGGGCCGGAGATAGAGCTTGACTATTACAACTTTGAGGCCCTGAATATCCCGAAGGACCACCCTGCGAGGGACATGCAGGATACCTTTTATATCGATGACAACATCGTCCTTCGCACTCACACCTCACCGGTACAGATAAGGGTGATGGAGAGACAGGCGCCGCCGATCAGGATATTATCCCCCGGGCGGGTTTACCGGCGCGACTCTGATATCACTCACTCCCCCATGTTCCACCAGATAGAGGGCCTCCTGGTTGACCGCGGGGTGTCTTTCAGCGATCTGAAAGGGGTGCTGACCCTGTTTCTGAAGGAGGTATTCGGCGCGGACACGGTTCTGAGGTTTCGCCCAAGTTTCTTCCCCTTCACCGAGCCATCGGCAGAGGTGGATATCTGCTGTGTGATCTGTCGCGGAAAGGGTTGCCGTGTCTGCGGGGACAGCGGATGGCTGGAGATCCTTGGCTCCGGCATGGTTGATCCCGCGGTATTTAAGCATGTTGGTTATGATCCGGAAGAAATCTCTGGTTTTGCCTTTGGCCTGGGGGTGGAACGAATCGCCATGCTCAAGTACGGAATCGGCAATATCCGGCATTTTTTTGATAATGATATGCGTTTCGCCCGACAGTTTTAGGTGTGTAAAGATGTTGATCAGCCTCAAATGGTTAAATGATTATGTAGACATAGAGATGTCGGCGGATGAACTTGCCCATACTCTCACCATGGCAGGTTTGGAAGTGGAATCCATTTCAGAGAAGAAACCCGCCTTTTCACAGGTGGTGATAGGCAAGATCATAACCATAGGCCACCATCCCGAGGCGGATCACCTCTCTGTCTGTGTCATATCTACCGGCGAGGGTAAGGCTAAAGTGGTTTGCGGGGCCGGAAATATTTATGAAGGCGCCCTGGTTCCGCTGGCAACAGTCGGCGCGATGGTGGGATCAGCGAGAATAGAAAGATCCCTTATTCGTGGCGTTGAATCTGACGGTATGCTCTGCTCCGAGGCGGAGCTTGGTATCGGTGAGGATCATTCCGGCATTCTCATCCTGGAAGATGGACTGACCCCTGGCGTACCCCTGGAGAAGGCCCTGGATCTCGAAGATACGATTCTGGAAATATCAGTGACACCAAACAGGTCTGATTGTCTGTCCATGATAGGCATCGCCAGGGAGGTGGCTGCCCTGACCGGCAAGACCTTGAGATATTCCGCGACCAATCTGAAAGAAGAAGGACCTGATATCAATCTTTTTGCCTCCGTGGCAATTGATGATCCTGAGCTCTGCCCCCGCTACGCGGCCAGGCTTATTCGCGGGGTAAAGGTTGGTCCCTCGCCCTACTGGCTTAGAAAGAGACTGGCTGCCGTTGGCCTCAGGCCCATTAATAACGTGGTTGACGTGACAAATTACGTAATGATGGAACTTGGCCAGCCACTGCATGCCTTCGATCACAACCAGCTTTCCGGTGGTCGGATTGTGGTTAGAGGGGCGAAAGACGGTGAATTGTTTTTGACCTTGGATGGCAAGGAGCGAGTCCTGAAGCAGGGTACCCTCATGATCTGTGATGCGGACAAACCCGTGGCCATCGCCGGAATCATGGGCGGGATGAATTCGGAGGTACAGGATGCGACCGATTCCATTCTGCTTGAGAGCGCCTATTTCAGCCCGCTGTCGATCAGAAGGAGTGCTAAATGGCTCGCGATGACCTCAGATGCCTCTTTTCGCTTCGAACGGGGAATTGATCCGGAAGGGGTTACCATTGCCCTGGACCGTGCCGCTCAACTGATTGCCGAGCTTGCCGGGGGCAGTATCTGCCTTAATCTGATCGACCGCTACCCCCGGGAGATTGCAAAGACCGTCAATATCTTAATGAGAGAGAGCAGGGTAAACCAGTTACTGGGGACCCAAATGTCCGGTGACGAAATGGCGGCAATCTTGAACAGTCTCGAGATGAAGGTGACGCCTCAGACCGGCCGGGAGGGCTGCTACCTGGTCACCCCTCCGTCCTATCGCGTGGATATCACCAGGGAGACGGATCTGATTGAGGAAATCGCCCGAATTTACGGTTACGACAAGATCGGAACGACCCTGCCCAATGTTTTCTCTTTGACGGTTAAAGGGAGCATGCAGAGTCTCGTGAC
>JAXMLI010000273.1:0-4361 GCA_034368785.1 Smithellaceae bacterium
AAACGTCATGGGGCTGTCGCGGTAGGGGATTTCAGGGAGCAGGGTATTCTGCCCGAATCACTTCTGAATTACCTGTCCCTTATTGGCAGCACCATTATCAAGGGAAAGGAGATCCAGCCTCTGGAGACGATCATAAAAAACTTTTCCCTGGACAAACTGGGAAGAGGGGGGGCCATCTTCGATGAGGCAAAGCTCCGCTGGTTGAACGGAATGTATATCCACGGGGAAAACCCGGAGAAACTCCTCGACAGGCTTCTGCCCTTTATCGCGCGGGCGGGATACGATCCGACGGGTCTCGATCCCAAACGGCTGCTCGCGATTGTATCTCTGGTCAAGGATAATCTTGCCACCCTGGCGGACATAACGGATTACCTGGACATTTTTCTCGCCGGTAAGTCGGCGCCTGATCCGGAGGGAGAAGAAATCCTCCGGGAGACAGACGCGAGACAGGTTCTGCTATGCCTTCAAGAAGCGCTGGAAGGATTGAATAGTGAGGACAGGGCAATCTACGCCGAGGTGATCGGTCGGGTACAGGCCGCCACCGGGTTCACCGGGCGGAAACTCCTCCTGCCGATCCGGGTGGCCTTGACGGGCAGGACAAAAGGCCCCGAGCTTCCCGGGATTTTTTCCCTGCTGGGGAAGGAAACAATCGCGAGCAGGGTAAAAACGGCCCTTGATGCGTAACTACTGAGGAGTCAGGAGCCAGAATTCAGGAGCCAGAACTTCGAAAGGCTCAGTGTACCGCTTGAAGGAGTCAGTAAGAAGCTTACGGCATACGCTGCTTCTATTCTGGATTCTGGCTCCTGAATAATTACCAAATAACAAAACCAACCCGTTCGACCCCTAAGGAGGAGTAATGAGATTCATCAATGAATTAAACCTCAAAGGCAAGACCGTTCTCATTCGCGTTGACTTCAACGTGCCGCTCGACAGCAGTCTCAACATTACCGATGACACCCGGATCAGGGCCGCCCTTCCCACCATCAATTACGCCCTTGACGAAGGGGCCAGGGTGGTGATCATTTCCCACCTGGGGCGCCCCAAGGGCAGGGTCAATCCACCGCACAGCCTTTCCCCGGTAGCAAAAAGACTGTCCCGCCTGCTGGGCAAGGAAGTCTCCTTTCTGGAAGACTGTATCGGTCCGGAGGTGCATAAGGCCGTCGCGGCCATGCCACCGGGATCGATCACCCTCTTGGAAAATCTCCGCTTCCATCCGGGAGAGGAGGCGAACAGCGACGATTTCGCCAGGGAACTGGCCAAGCTGGGGGATGTCTATATTGATGACGCCTTCGGCAATGCCCACCGCACTCACGCCTCGAATGTGGGCATAACCAGGTTTTCCCCGGCCTGTGGGGCCGGTTTTCTGATCAAAAGGGAAATGAACTATTTCCACAAGGCCCTGAGGAAACCGGCCCGCCCCCTTGTGGCCATCATCGGGGGATCCAAGGTTTCGGGAAAGCTGGATGCCCTTCTCAACCTTGTTGAGAAGGTAAACAAGATGATTATCGGCGGCGGGATGGCCTTCACCTTTCTCAAGGCCCTGGGGATAGAGGTGGGAAGGTCCCTCGTGGAAGACGACCTGCTCGCCAAGGCGACAGAGGTGATGAACATCGCTAAAGAAAGGGGGGTCAAGCTATACCTTCCCGTGGACTGTGTTGTCGCCGAGGAGATGACCGCCGAGGCGGAGACAAAGATCGTACCTGTGCAGGAGATAAACCATAAATGGCTGGCCCTCGATATCGGCCCCGCCACGATTACCCTCTTCACCCTGGCCCTGGGCAATGCGAAAACGATCGTCTGGAACGGCCCGATGGGTGTTTTCGAGATCGACTCCTTCAGCCGGGGGACCATGGCCATGGCCCACAGCGTGGGAAACTCCTATGCCCTTACCATCGTCGGCGGCGGCGACACGGACGTGGCCATCCATCAGTCCGGGGAAACCGACCGGATCACCTATATCTCCACCGGCGGCGGCGCCTCCCTCGAACTCCTGAGCGGCAAGACGCTGCCCGCCATCGAGGCCCTGGAGTTGTGCAGTGACCGAAAATGAGGTCCCGCAGACCATAATCCGGCCTCCTCTCAGGCGCAACCTGAAAATCATCGTCGAATACGACGGCTCCGCTTACCAGGGGTGGCAAAACCAGGGGGAGAAAATAACGATTCAGGGAACCCTGGAGGGATGCCTCCAGCGGATCACCCAGGAGAACATCCGCGTATCGGGCTCGGGAAGGACCGATGCCGGGGTCCACGCGCTCAATCAGACCGCCAACTTCCTCATTAGCAGATCCATCGGGGTTCGACAGCTCCTCCGGGCCATGAACGGCCTCCTCCCGGCAGATATTGTCGTCAAGTCCATTGAGGAGGTCCCCCTGGATTTTCATGCGCGTATTCATGCCCGGAGCAAGAACTACCTTTACCGAATATATAACTCTCCCCTCCGGCCGGTGGTGGGACGTCAGTATGTCTGGCACTTCCCGCATCCCCTGGATCTGGCGGCCATGGAAGAGGCCATGGGCTGCCTCCTGGGAACCCATGACTTTTCCGCCTTCTGCGCCGCCGGATCCGCGGTAAAGGACCGGACAAGAACGATTATAAAAACTGGCATGGAGAGGGATCTGGCCGGGCTCATTGAGATATCACTTGAGGCGACTGGTTTTTTGAGGCACATGGTCCGCAACATTGTGGGCACCCTGGTGGAAATTGGTCAGGGAAAGCGGACTGCCGGGGAAATACCGGCAATTCTGGCCGGCAAGGACCGGAGAAAGGCCGGCCGGACCGCCCCGGCCTGCGGGCTTTTTCTCACGGAAGTGCGTTACTGAGCGTCTTCTACTTGCCCTTTTTCCGAAAGAATATCCGGATCGGCACATGATCGAAAGAAAAGGTCTCCCTGAGCTGGTTTATGAGGAAACGCTCGTAGGAAAAGTGGATTCCCTTGGGTTCACGCACGAAAAAAACGAAGGTGGGGGGTTTGACCGCCACCTGGGTCACATAGGATATGGACTGTTCACGATCCTGGTACCGGGGCGGGGTGTGCCGGGCAATGATCCCGGTCATCCCGCGGTTCAATTCGGCAGTGATTATCCTTCTGGTGTATTCATCGTAAACGAGATTGACCTGATCAAAAATCTTGACTACCCGCTGACCAGTCAAGGCGGAAACGAAGATGATCGGGGCGAAATCCATGAACTTGATCTTGTCCTTGATATCCCACACATATTTGCCTACGGTTGAATTGTCTTTCTCCAGGAGATCCCATTTGTTTACCACCACCACCACGGCCTTGCCGCTCTCGTAGGCCAGACCGGCGATCTTCGCTTCCTGTTCGGTCATTCCCTCCACGGCATCGATTACCAGGAGGACCACGTCGGATCTCTCCACGGTCCTGATGGCCTGCATTACCGAATATTTCTCGAGCTGCATGGAAATCCGGCTCTTTCTTCTGATCCCGGCGGTGTCCACGAGCAAATAATTTCTCCCATTGAGGACAAACGGCGTATCAATGGCATCGACGGTAGTCCCGGGCAGGGGGTTTACAATGGTCCGGTCATAGCCAAGAATGTTATTCACCAGGGAGGATTTCCCCACGTTAGGTTTGCCGATAATGGCAACCCTGATCCGCTCTTCCTCCCCTTCCGTCTCCTCCTCCGGGACGGGGGAGAGGCAATCGGCCACCTGGTCCATCAGGCTGGCCACGCCCACGCCGTGCTGGGCGGAAATGGAGTGAATCTCCTCTACCCCCAGACGGAAGAAGTCCGGGACGGCGTCTTCTCCCTTGGGGCCGTCCACCTTATTGACCACATAAAAAACCGGTTTGGCAAGCCGTCTCAAAAGTTGGGCAATCTCCATATCCGCCGGCATGAGGCCGGCCTTCCCATCCATGAGAAAGATGATAATATCCGACTCTTCAATGGCAAGAGTGGTCTGCTCGCGCATCTGGATCAGAATCCTTTCTGCCGAGGCAGGCTCGAATCCACCCGTGTCCACCACGATAAAGGGCCGGTCATTCCACTCCCCTTCGGCATAATTCCGGTCCCGGGTGGCGCCGGGCTGATCGATGATAATGGCCTTTTTCTTCCTGACCAGGCGGTTGAAAAGGGTGGATTTGCCCACATTGGGACGACCAACAATCGCAACCAGCTGTCTGGTGCCGGCTTTGGACCATGCTTCCTTACGGATCTTACTCATTGACCCCTATTCCTCTTTAAAAGCGGTCATTGCATACCAGCAATGCCCGGTAGCTTTTTGCATCATCCATTGACCCCATCCCCACCCCGGCCCTCCCCTTGAAGGGGAGGGAGGTTGGGGTTTTAGGCCTCCCCTTGAAGGGGAGGGAGTTTAGGGTTTTAGGCCTGCCCTTCAAG
>JAXMLI010000274.1:0-2874 GCA_034368785.1 Smithellaceae bacterium
GATATAGCCCTCCTCATCAGCGGGCGAAAATCCCGGCAGATGCCGGCTGTTCAAATCCCGGAGGGTTTTTTCATCCAGCCTGTTATCGCGCACCTTGTTTAAAAGGAGGATAAAGGCCTCGTCCTGCTGCCGGTAGATATGTTTGAGTTCAATGCTTACATACTCGGTTTCCTGCAGGGCGCGACTGCTGAAGAAAAAGGGCGAGTCGTAATAATCCCTCAGGATAGACCAGTCATCATCCTTGACCACCGGGGCCAATTGCTGCAAATCGCCGATCAGCAAAAGCTGCAAGCCGCCAAAAGGCCGGTCGCGGTCACGGTAGCGCCTCAGGACGGCATCAATCGCATCGAGCAGATCGGCCCGGACCATGGATATTTCGTCAATGACCAGCAGATCCAGGCTCTTGATGATGTTGATCTTCTCCCGGCTGAAGCGCTGAAACCGCGCGGCCAGGGATCTCGCCTCTTCTCCCCCTGACAGCGCATCGGAAGGAACCTGAGGTCCAAAGGGCAATTGAAAGAAGGAATGGATCGTCACCCCCCCGGCATTGATGGCCGCCACCCCCGTCGGGGCCAGCACCACCATGCGCTTGGCCGAGTGCCTTTTGAGATTGTGCAAAAAGGTGGTCTTGCCCGTGCCGGCCTTCCCGGTGAGAAAGACATGGCAGCCCGTAAACTGCACGAACTCATGGGCTAGTTTTAACTGCGGGTTGTCGGAATTATTCATCGTCACCGGGGGTTTCAGGAACTTCCTGCTGGGAAGGTAAAAATAGGGGAATCATTCAATAATTACGACCAAGCCCGCGGACTTTATTACGAAGCCGTCCCGAAATCAACGTTTTTATGGCGTTGGCGAAGCCGTCAATCTTTGCCCTTTGGATATAACGCTACGGCAATTTATATCTTCCGATCCGATCGTTGTGTAAACTGCCCAGATAAAGATAGCCGCCATATTCCCTGGCAGAGGTGATCTCTTTCAAGTGCTTCCCGGTGGGATCATGGAGACTTTGGGTGATTTTTCCCTGCTCATCCAGCGCCAGGACCAGGCCATAGGGTTTGGGCTCAGGCCAGAAGATTTGGGGCAGTTTGGACATCTGCGCCTTGAGAAAGGGGAAGGGATGGAGCCTGTCCGCGGTTTCATTTCGTACCGTAAAAAGGGCGAGCCAAAACGTTCCCTGGCGGTTGCTGGAGATGTTATCGGGAAAGCCCGGCAGGTTATCGATAAAGATCTCGCGGGTTCCCGCCTTGGGTCCTTTCAGCCAGTACCGCGTGATCCGGTAACGGTAGGTCTCATTGATCAAAACGAAGTCTTCCTGCCGGGACAAGGCCACACCGTTGGCAAAATAAAGGTCTTTCAACAGAACCCTTGTCTGCCCCGTGGCGGGATCGTAGGCCAGGAATCGACCGTGCGGCCTTGATTCCAAAAGGTCGTAGAGGTACTCATTTTGCCCGTATTTGGCGCTGGCATCGGTAAAATAGATTGTCCCATCGCCGGCAATATCCAGGGCGTCGGTGAATTTCAGGGGAACGCCATCTGCCGAGGTGGCCAAAACTTTAATCTTCCCCTGGGGATCAATGGAGAGCAATCCCCGATAGGCGTCGCAGACAATCAGGTTTTGATTCTTGTCAAATCCGATGCCCAAGGGGCGACCATTGGTCCGGGCAAAGGTCTCCACCTGGCCCTCCGGCAGGAGACGGATGATTTTTCCGTCCTGTGTTCCAGCATAGATGCGGCCCTGAGGGTCCACGGCCACCTCTTCCGGACCATTTACCTTCCCCGCGGCGAAATGCTCGGCCTTCTGCAGAAGGTTGTTTGGCGCCAGTACGCCCGCCAACTCCGGCGCTGCCGGAGGGGTGAAAGCCACCGGATCGATGGGGGCAGGTTGAAGAAGGAAGATTGTGATTAGAATTGCCAGTATCCCAATTATTCCGAAGGCTGTCCTTTTCATGCCCATACTACAATCCTCCTTTCGGGAGCCGGGGATCACTCTGCTTCGGGACACCGTCAACGCTTCGGCACGATCTCCACCCAGTAGTCGTCGGGATCGTTGATGAAATAGATCCCCATCTTCTCGTTTTCATAACAGATGCAGCCCATCTTCTGATGAAGGGCGTGGGCGGCGGCAAAATCTTCCGTCACCAGGGCCAGATGGAATTCATTGTCGCCGAGGTTGTAAGGCTCCCGGCGATCCCGGAGCCAGGTCAGTTCCAGCCGATGCTCCGTCTGGCCATCGCCCAGAAAAACGATAATGAAGCTCCCGTCTTCGGCCTCCTTGCGGCGGACCTCGATCAACTGCAGGGCCTCCCGGTAAAACTGGAGGCTTTTCTCCAGATTCAGGACATTGATATTGTTGTGGGCAAACCGGAATTTCATATTCAAACTACCTCCGCTATTTGATGCTCCTCCGGGACTGTCGGCGTTTCCCTGCCGCTCTCCCGGGATTAACCGGTGTACCCATCCGCCTTCTTTTTATCTCATCTCTCCACGCGCCGTTATTTTCCTGTCTGCTTTTTCATCTCTTCCAGTGCCTTCATGGCTTCTTCGACCTGCTTTTGCATTTCCCTGTTGGCTTCTTCAGAGCCCTTCTGCAGCTGCTCAGTCTGCTTTTGCAGCTGTTTTACCGCCTCTTCAGCCTCTTGCTGAAATTTTGTCGCGTCCCTCATGAGTCTTTTTGCTGCGAACTCTCCGGTCAGGCTGAAAATCGCAAAAACCGCTCCGATAATGCCGAATACGAGCCAGGCCTTCCGGGAGGCAATCCCGTGAACCTCTATGCTGGCGATAACAAGATAGAAGGTCATTAAGGCAATGCCTGCAACACCTCCCAGATATGGAACAAGCCCTAAAACTATGGTAATCGGGGCCAATGCAGAGACA
>JAXMLI010000275.1:0-4640 GCA_034368785.1 Smithellaceae bacterium
GCGGCTCATTATGGTAAGGCACGGTGAAACCATTTGGAACAGGGAAAAACGGGTCCAGGGATTTTCGGATGTGGATCTCAGCGAAGAAGGTCTGATCCAGACAGAAAAACTGGCCATTGCGCTCCGGGAAAAAAGGATCGAGGCGATCTGTACGAGTCCGCTCCGCAGGGCCTTCCACACCGCCAGGACCATCGGGAAATTTCATCATCTCCCCCTTATGATCGAGCCCCAGTTGAAGGAACTCATTCAGGGGGACCTGGAGGGGAAAACCTACCTGGAGCTTCGGGATGATTATGGGAGTCTTCTCGCTCAATGGCTGGAGAACCCCGCGAGTTTTATCATGCCCAATGGCGAAAGCCTGGCCCAGCTTCAGGAAAGGGCCTGGCCGGTAATCGAGAGGCTGATCCGGGCGGATAAAGACACCCTGGTGGTAAGCCACAGTTTCACGATCATGGTCCTTCTCTGCCGGATCAGGGGCCTGGATCTTTCCCGGGTCAGGGAGGTACAGGTGGGCCTCGCCTCCCGAACGGAGGTGGAAATTAACAATGGCCGGTGGGAGGTGGAGATATTCAACGATACATCCCACCTGCAGTGTGAGTGATATGGAGGTTAGCTATGGAATGTCCCGGCGAAATGAGCAGGGTGGATTGCACATGCACCTACGAACCATGCCCCAGAAAGGGCAAGTGCTGTGAATGCGTGGTATTTCACCGAAACAAAAAACAGTTGCCGGGTTGTTTTTTCAGCCCGGAAGCGGAGAAGGTTTATGATCGCTCGTACAAATATTTCATAAAATCCTGCTCGTGACCTGAATCATCAGATCGCGACAGATGGATGGTCCAGAATCCCCTTCCCTCTTGCCGCGAAAAAGACTATAACTGCCCGCATCTGAACCCCTGGCTCTGATTCCTGCTGCCGGTGTTGTTTGCGGACTGTTTATCACCCCAAAATACCTCATCCACCCGCCCTTTACCTGTGAGGCAAAAGGAGGTTTTGCCCGTGCAGAAAAGAACCCTTGTTTTTCTCGTAGTCATCTTCAGCGCATTGTGCGCCTTACTATTCAATGCCTTTTACCTGGAGGCCAAGAACGCCGCGTTGAAAAGACTCAACGATGAGCAGGCCCTCTACGCGAGACAGGCGTCCCTCGGAATTCAGGATTTTTTCCGCACCTGGACCGGGACCCTGAACTCTTTCGCAAAAATACAGCAAATCATCGATATCGACGCTCAAGGAAAACGCTACATTGAATTTTTCTACGAAGCCCACCGGGAGCAGATCAGGTCAATCACCCGCATGGATGAAAGCGGAACAATAATCCATACATTCCCTTTCAACAGTTCCATCGGCCGTAATATATCTGAGCAGAAACATGTTAAAGAGATTCTTCAAGGGCACAAGCCGGTCATAAGCGACGTATTCCAGGCGGTCCAGGGGTTTTATGCTGTTGCCCTCCATGTGCCGGTATTTAAAGGCTCCGTATTTAAAGGCACCATCGCCATCGCAATCAACTTCGAGAGTCTGGCAAAACGTTACCTTGATGTGATCAGGTTCGGCAAGACGGGTAACGCCTGGGTAATCAGCCGCGACGGGACGCAGCTTTACAGCGCCACCAGCGGGTTTGTCGGCAGATCCGTCCTGGAAAACTATCGGGATTACCCTGCGGCGCATGCCATGATCCGCGAGATGCTGCAGGGAAAGGAAGGCATCGCGGAATACACCTTTGAGCGCATCGGAGACCGGATGGCGGGACAGATAAAAAAATACGCGTTCTATCTGCCGATCCCCCTCAGCAATACCTACTGGTCCCTGGCTGTGGCCTCCGCCGAAGAGGATGTGCTATCCGGTCTGGTATCTTTCAAGAACCGGCTTATCCTCATTATTGGCCTTGTTTTCCTCTTCGGATTTTTATTCTCCCTCCTGGGGGTGAAGGCCTGGTTGATCCTCAAGGAGGAGGGAAAACGCCAGCTGGTCGAGAAAGAGCTGCGCGACAGTGAACAGCGTTATCGCGAGCTCTTTGAACATAACCCGGCGCCGATATTCATCTATCAACGAGAGACCCTGAAAATACTGGCCGTGAATGACGCGTTTACTCATCATTACGGTTACCCCCACGAAGAAGCGCTTTCCTTGCAGCTGATGGATCTCTATCCCGAAGGGGAAAAAGGGGCTGCTGCGGAAATGGCAACGCATATTACCGGCCAGGTGCATGCCCGCGAATGGCATCACCGGAAGGCGGATGGTTCAATCATCAATATCGTAACCATATCTCACGATCTTGATTATCTGGGTTCTCTGGCCCGGATGGTGGTTATTACCGACATCACCGCGCGCACACAGGCAGAGGAGCGACTCCGGGAGAGCGAGGCCAAATATCGCAACATCTTTGAAAACGCCGTGGAAGGCATTTACCAGTCCACGGAGGACGGCAGGTTTATCACGGTCAATCCGGCCTTTGCCCGGATGGCCGGCTACGACTCCCCGGAGGAATTAATTGCCTCTATCAAAGACATCGGCGCCCAGCTTTTCATTAATCCCGCAGACCGCCATCGGTCCACCGAGTGCGCGTTAAAAAGAGAGAATGCCGAGGGTTTTAAGGTTGAGTTATACAGGAAGGACGGGAGCACTTTCTGGGTTCTCGACAATTCCCGGGCGGTAATGGATGAGGAAGGGAAAATCATTTGCTTTGAAGGAATCCTGGAAGACATTACTCAGCGTGTGCAAGCCGAAGAAAAACTTCAGCATACCCTGGAGAGTCTCCGAAAGGCGATTAGCGCCACCGTTCAAGTCATGGTGTCCGCCGTGGAAACAAAAGATCCCTATACGGCCGGCCACCAGAAACGGTCCGCGGACCTTGCCCGCGCCATTGCCACGGAACTGGGGCTTTCCCAGGATCGGATTGACGGCATCCGCATGGCGGGTATCATTCATGACATCGGAAAACTATCTGTCCCGGCGGAAATATTGTCCAAACCGACAAAATTGTCTGAAGTGGAGTTTTCCATGCTTAAAGAACATGCCCGGATGGGCTATGACATCCTCAAGGAGGTGGAATCTCCCTGGCCGCTCAAGGAGATGGTCTATCAGCACCACGAAAGGATGGATGGTTCGGGCTACCCGAGAAAACTCCAGGGAGAGGAGATTCTTTTGGAGGCCCGCATCCTTGCCGTCGCCGACGTCGTGGAGGCAATGGCCTCTTACCGACCGTACCGTCCTGCCCTGGGAATCGACGCCGCCCTGGCAGAAATCGAAATGAACAAGGGAATCCTCTACGATGCCGCTGCCTCGGAGGCCTGTCTCTTATTATTCCGGGAAAAAGATTTTCAACTTGAAGAGATCAGATTTTAAGCAGATGGAGAGAAAGGGTGCGCCTGAATTCTCGCTTACTGCCACTGTTTCTCAATATCCCGCTATGTCTGGCCTTGTTTGTTTTTTCAACCTGCCACAAAGCGGGGGGGCAAACGACGGCCGGATTGCCCCCGAATCGGGGAATAGAGGAAAGAATCACGACCGCGGCGGCGCAACGGGTCAGCTTCAATTCCCTGGATCGCGACCCCACGACTGGCAAGCCGGTGGTCATCGAGGCGCTGCTGTTCAAGCCCGCAGGCGCCGATTCCCGACGATTGCCCGCTGTTGTCGCGCTGCATGGCTGCGGCGGCATGTACAGTACGGCAAAAACGAAAAGGGACCTGCTTTCTCTTCGCCACCAGATGATGGCCGACCTCCTTGTCGCCGAAGGTTATGCGGTACTCTTCCCCGACAGCTTTCGCTCCCGCGGCTTCGAGGAAATCTGCACCATTGAGAACAAGAAGCGCACCCTCACACAAGAGCATCGCCGGCTGGATGCACAAGGCGCGCTGGCTTGGCTGCAGCGCCGCGCTGATGTGCTGCCGGAGCGCGTCGCGTTGCTCGGGTGGTCGCATGGCGCCAGTGCGGTCCTCGCCACTATCAACGCCAAAGAACCTGCTGTTGCCGGCTGGCAGGATCGCGCACCTCCCCTGCCCTATTTTCGCGCCGCTGTCGCCTTTTATCCCGGCTGCAGTGACTCGCTGAAGGCTCGTGGCGGTTATAGGCTTGCCGCACCCCTCACCTTTTTCATTGCCGGAATCGATGACTGGACGCCGCCAGGTCCCTGCGTGGATCTTGCGGCGAGGCTCGCCGCAGCGGGCGAGGCGGCCACGATAATTGTTTACCCCGATGCTTATCATGGCTTTGACGGACCATCAACGCAGCCCCGCCTCCGTATCGAGGTGCCAAATGGCGTCAATCCCGGCCAGGGGGTGACTGTGGCGACCAATCCGGCGGCGCGCGATGACGCCTATGGAAAGCTAAAAAAATATCTTCGCGGACATCTTGGATATTGAGCTGCGGGAATAATGCTTACTTCCTGAAGTCCACAAGTTAGAGGAGATGAAAAATATTCGAGCTTTAAGGTGGACCCATTTGTCAAGACAGAATATTGGAAAAGTTAAGTTACACTATGTGGCGGCTTTTTCTGTGAAGCTTTATCTTGATATTTGTATGAATTGACTTATAATAAATTCGACTTTACTTTAAGGAAAGAACAAAATGCTTAAACAATACGAAGCCATCTATAAGAACGGACAACTACAGTGGATAGGTCCCCCACCTGTGGTAATCGA
>JAXMLI010000276.1:0-4323 GCA_034368785.1 Smithellaceae bacterium
CGGCTTCGTAAAAAGGCCCCCCGCCTCCTCGGGGGCAGGCTGCTGCAAGGCGCGCAAATCCTCCAGAGGATCGCAGGGGCAGGTTTCAAACCTGCCCCTACAACTACAACGCGCCGCAAGCCTGCCCCCGCGAAGGCGGGGGGGGGAATGACAATCGTATTTTCATAGTAAGCCCGGATGCTCGGGCTTTGGATACATACCTCCCCCGCCCTCTCGGGGAGAACTTTTTACGGGTTCATCATATCTGCTGACTGCCGAAATAATTCCCACATCCCTCCTCTGATGCCGGTAATAGCGGGAAATAAATCCGCAGCAAGTCACCGTGCGCGATCTTCCTGTCTTTTTCCCCTGAATAATATCATCCGTCATTACCTGCCCTTACCCCGATAATAAGGCGTACTGTTCCCGGCGGCATGGCTGTTGCTAGTATGAGCTGAGGTCAGGAGAAAGAAGGGGGCGGCTATTTTGAACGGAAAAATACGCGAACAAGGCGGGGGAGAGGGTTCAGTTGACGAAGCGGTTCATCGCCCGGACTGTGATCCCGCCTCGCGGCATAAGAATCGGAAGCGGCTATGGTATTGGGCGGCTGCCGGGATGCTTGTCATTCTTGGCGGTTCAGTGGTCTGGTACGGAGAAACATTTTCCTGGGACGCCCTTACGGGCAAGCCGGCGGCAATAATAAATGGAGAACCCGTGACCAGGTCCGAGGCACGGGAGAGATTCAAAATTAGAAGAGTAATGCTGGAAAAGCAGTATGGCAAAGATATTTTCACCGGCGAAGGAGGCAAGGCGCTGCTGGGGGATTTGGAAAGGGAAGTCCTCGAGATGATGATGGATGAACGGCTCGTGACTCAGGAAGCGCGGAGACTGAATATCGGGGTGAGTGAGGAGATGGTGCGACAGAAAATTCAGAACATCGCCAGGGAAATTTACGGAAGCTGGGATAATTTTAATTCCAGCCTCAGAGAAGACGGTATTTCCGAGGAATACCTGCTGAATCACATTCGTAATCTTCTTATCCGCCAGGAAGTAATTAAAGCAAAGGCCCCTCCTGAAGCTGATCCCGAGGCGTATTTCGGCGCCTGGCTGATTCAGGCCCGGCAGGCGGCGAAAGTTACCTTTAAGCAAACCGTCACTGTTCAGCCCTCTTCCCGGGGGCAGGGGTCCTGTTGTGGTCCGGGCGGGGGCGGTTGCGGCGGGAAACAGGCTTCCGCCGGTCCGCTGGATCCCGCGGTGGAAAGCAAGGCAAGCGCCATCGCGCTTGCGGAATATCTGAAGACCAACCCTGCCGAGAAAGGCGTGAAGGCAAAAGTGACCGATTATGGCTGCCACATCCAGGTGGACATTGAAAAAGGCGGCAGGCTGATCCGGTCTTATGCCTACCAGGACGGCAGGGTAATTGCTAATTGACGATTTCGTAAAAGGGGATGTTCAAGATGGAGAAAATGGTTCAGTTCGGAATAAGTTTGCGGCGGGCGATATCCGCTGCCGTCGTCGTCCTGGCGCTTGCGGGAATTACCTTTTCCATGTGGGGAGTAAAAGATGCCGCGGCGGCCGGCCCGGCCGCGGAGGTCATTTACCCTTTAAAAACCTTTCAGGACGGAAAGGCACGGTTTTACAACTTTCCTGCCGGCAATGGCATTACCATCAAATATTTTGTCCTCCGGAGTTCCGATGGGGTGATTCGCGCGGCCTTCGACGCCTGTGACGTCTGCTGGCAGGAGGGTAAAGGCTATGTCCAGAAAGGGGATTTCATGGTCTGCACCAACTGCGGGCGCCGCTTTGCTTCCGTCCGGGTAAATGAGGTGCAGGGTGGATGCAATCCCGCCCCGCTCAACCGGGAAATCAGGGGTGATAAGGTGATTCTCCAGGTGAAAGATATCCAGCAAGGGGAAAAATACTTCGCCTTTGAAAAGAGAGGCGGAAGATGAAACTGAGAGATATCGCCCTGCGGAATCTGAAAAGGCGCAAGTCCAAAGCGGCTTTCGTGCTGATCGGTTTGATGATCGGCGTGTCCGCCGTGGTGGCCTTCATCAGCCTCGTGGAAGCCCTCACCCAGGACATCAACCACAAACTGGAGCAGTACGGGGCCAACATCCTCATCGTGCCCAAGACCGAAAACCTGCCTATGAGCTATGGCGGGCTTTCCCTGGGCGGGGTTCTTTTTGAGATGCAGGAGATACATCAGGAGGAACTGGAAAAAATCCGGGACATCAAAAACGCCCAAAACGTCGCCGCGGTGGGGCCGATGCTCCTGGGGGCCATTGAATTGGCCGGCCGCAAGGTCCTCCTGGCGGGGATGGATTTCCAGGTCGTTCCGCACCTCCGGCCCTGGTGGACCTTTCAGGGAAATCTTCCGGAGCAGGAGGGGGTTTTGGCCGGCGCGGAAGCTGCCCGGGTCCTGGGGCTTGGCGTCGGGAAGCCCGTCGTCGTGAACAATCGATCCCTTGTGGTTTCAGGGGTCCTCGATGCCACCGGTTCCCAGGATGATCATATCCTCTTCACCGGCCTGGCCGTCGCTCAATCCCTTCTGGGCAAGGAAGGTCGGATTTCCCTGGTCGAAGTGGCCGCTTTATGCGCCGGCTGTCCCATTGAGGAGATGGTGAAGCAGATCTCCGAAGTCCTTCCCGGGGCCAAGGTAATGGCGATCAAGCAGGTGGTGGAGGGCCGGATGGAAACGCTGAACAATTTCCGCAAGGCCTCCTACGGCCTTTCGGCAATCGTGGCCCTGGTGGGCGCGCTGGTGGTGCTGGTGACCATGATGGGTAGCGTCCGGGAGAGGACCGCTGAAATTGGCATCTTCCGGGCCATCGGCTTTCGGAGCAGCCATGTAATGAAGATTATTCTGCTCGAGGCGGGAATCGTTTCGGTGCTGGCGGGGATACTGGGCTATCTCCTGGGCCTGGGGGCGACCAAGATCGTCCTTCTTTTCTTCGCTGCCGGGGGAGAGCACGGCGCGCATGGGATTGCCGTCCCCTTTGACCCGTTCTTGGCGGGGGCGGCCCTGGCCCTGGCCATTCTTCTGGGCCTGGCGGCGAGCTTCTATCCGGCGCGCCTGGCCGCGCGGCTTGACCCCTGTGAAGCCTTGCGGTCCCTTTAGGAGGAAGAACATGAGCTATATTCAGGTCAACGACTTGAGCAAGCAATACGGAAACGGGGAGGCGGCGGTCCTGGCCGTTCGCGGCCTTAGCTTCCATATTGCCGGCGGCGAATTGATCGCCATCATGGGTGAATCAGGGTCGGGAAAATCAACGCTACTCACCGTTATGGGGGCGCTGAACAAACCCGGACAGGGGAAATATATCGTAGATAATATTGACGTATATTCGCTTGGTCACGAAGAAATGGCCGATTTTCGCCGGCAATATCTGGGCTTCGTCTTCCAGAGTTTCCATCTGGTCCCCTATCTCACCGTCCGGGAAAACGTCCTGCTTCCGCTAACCCCGGTCAACATGAAGGAAAAGGTGAAGGTGGCGATGGCCGAAGAGGCCCTTGGGCGGGTGGGGCTTGCCGGAAAGGGAGAGCGACTCCCGAGCCAAATTTCCGGCGGAGAACAGGAACGGGTGGCCATCGCCCGGGCGGTGGTGAACAAGCCCCCGATCCTTTTGGCAGATGAGCCCACCGGAAACCTGGATACGCGGACCACCCGGGAGGTGATGAACCTCCTGGAAGAACTCAATTCCGACGGCATGACCATCATCATGGTCACCCATAATCCCGAGTGCGCCCGCTATGCCCGGAGGATTCTGCGGCTGTCGGATGGACTTCTCCTGGAGGAGGAAAAAATAATCCACGGGTCAGAATGTGATCTCAGTGGCGAAGGCGCCGCATCCGGACTTTTAACGCAGTAGTCAGAAGTGAAAAGAAGAGGGAGGTTAATATCATGTGGATAATGGGAGTGGTCATGATGACCGCCATGTTTTTGGGCCTCTTTGACAGTGATAGCTGGCATCGCAGGGGACAGGGCAACAGGGCGCCGGTTCATGAGACGATGCCGATGGATCAGGGCCATTGGATGGAGCCGGTTCATGAGACTGTGCCGATGGACAATAACCAGGGGATTGAAAAATGAAAAACGGACTGCTTGCGCTCTTCATTCTTCTACTTGCACCTGTGATTCTATACGCCCACGGCGAGATGAAACATGAGGAACTGGGCAGGAATATTCTAAAGGCGGAAAAGAAGGGGATAAAGGTGAAGGGATGGATAGACAATATTGAAAAAACCATCCAGGAGGCGGCAAAGGATTTGGACCTGCAGGTTGTCGCAGATAAAGAGGACCCCTTGCCGAATCATCGTGTGACTTTCTGGATTGGAAAATCT
>JAXMLI010000277.1:0-24625 GCA_034368785.1 Smithellaceae bacterium
GGCAAGGCGCGTCAATTCGAAGAATCAGCGAAGCTCAATCCCGAGGAATGAGGCGTCGGGGGAGGGGGCTTGTTCCGGAAGCCCAAAGGGATCGGAACGTGTCGCCGGAAGACGCCGCAAGCCTGCCCCCGCGAAGGCGGGGGAGGGATACAGCGCAACGCAGCATCCGGACTTCTTACGAAGTCGTCAAAAAATAGAGGTAGATGATGAACCAGACTGCGACTGCCGTCGCGAAGGAGAACGACTTCCTCCATGAGGTCATGGAAGCCAGCGGGGAAGACCTCAACGCCTGCTATCAATGCCAGAAATGTTCCGCCGGTTGTCCCGTGGCCTTCGCGATGGATATCCTGCCCAGCCAGATGATGCGCCGGATCCAGTACGGCCAGCGCGACCTGATCTTCTCCTCCAGGACCATCTGGCTCTGCGCGTCCTGCCACGCTTGCAGCGCCCGCTGCCCCAATGACATCGACATTGCCAGGATCATGGATACCCTCCGGCACCTGGCCTTCAGGGCGGGCGCGCCCGCCGGGGAGAAGGAAATCCCCGTTTTCCACCAGGCCTTCCTGGATACCATCAAGTCCTATGGCCGGATTCATGAGATCAGCATGATCGTCAGGTACAAGAACAAGACCAGGGACTTTTTCAAGGATGCCGCCCTGGGCTGGAACATGTTCCGGCGTGGAAAGATCAAACTCCTCCCGGCGACATTTTCGGGAGGCAGGGAGATAAAGGACATCTTTAAGACCTTCGAGAAGGGGGAGAAGAAGTGAGAGAGGTTTCCTACTATCCGGGCTGTTCTCTCCACGGGACGGCCCGCGAGTATGACGAATCATTTCGAGGGGTGGCGAAACTCCTTGATATCGGCCTCCATGAGCTGGAAGGCTGGACCTGTTGCGGCGCCTCCTCGGCCCACTCCTTGGATGAAGAACTCGCCCGGGCCCTGGCCGGTCGGAATCTGGCGTTGGCCAGACGCGCCGGGCGGGAGCTTCTGGTTCCCTGCGTGGCCTGCTACAGCCGCTTCAAGACCACGGCGACACAGGAGCAGGAGGAAGCGTCCATGCCAGAGGGGGCGCTGGCGATCAGCTATGCCTTGGACTATTTCTGCCGGGAGGAATTCCGCAAAGAAATCACCGGTAAACTCGTCAAGTCCCTCGCCGGCCTGAAAGTGGTCTGTTATTACGGCTGCCTGGGCGTACGTCCACCGAAGCTTACCGGGGTGAAGCAGTACGAGCATCCCGTGCATATGGACCGGCTGCTGGGGGGCCTCGGGTGCGAGATGATCCCCTGGTCCTACAAGACGGATTGCTGCGGCGCCGGCCTCATGATGACCAGGACCGACGTGGTCCAAAAACTTGTGGGCCGCCTGGCGGCCATGGCCCGGGAGGCTGACGCGGATGTTATCGTCACCGGCTGTCCCCTCTGCCAGGCCAACCTGGACACGCGCCAGGACGGGTCGGAAGAAGCGATCGGAAGGGCCATTCCGGTTTTATACTTTACCGAGTTGTTGGGGCTGGCCCTGGGGCACCAGGAGGTTAAAAAATGGCTTGGCCGTCATATCATCGATCCAGCCCCTGTTTTAAGTTATCGGGGGCTGCTGTGATCAACGATCATTGTTCATTGGCAAGGGTGAGAGGAAGGTAATGGAGAACAAAGTTGGAGCTGTAATGGTGGTAGGAGGTGGAATCGCGGGGATTCAAGCCTCCCTTGACCTGGCCGAATCCGGCTACTATGTCTACCTCGTGGAGTCATCGCCGGCGATTGGCGGGGTGATGGCCCAACTCGACAAAACCTTCCCGACCAACGATTGCGCGATGTGCATCGTCTCTCCCAAACTGGTGGAGGCGGGCCGTCACCTGAATATTGGCATCCTTACGGCAACGGATGTCGAGGGCATTTCCGGCGAGCCAGGCAATTTCACGGTCCGCCTTCGCAAGCATGCCCGCTTCGTGGATACAGCCAAATGCACGGGTTGCGGCGACTGCGCGACGGTTTGTCCCATCATCCGCCCTGACGAGTTCAACGCCTTGCTCTCTACCCGGAAGGCCATCTACAAGCGATACCCGCAGGCCATCCCGAACGCCTTCGCCATCGAAAAACGCGGGGAAGCCCCCTGCCGTAACGCCTGCCCTATTGAACAGCGCGCCATGGGCTATGTGGCCCTCATCCGCGATAAGCGCTTTGCCGAGGCTTACCGCACCATCAAAGAAGACAATCCCTTCCCGTCCGTTTGCGGCCGCGTATGCAACCACCGTTGCGAGGAGGCTTGCACCCGAAACGAACTCGGCAGTGAACCAGTCAATATCATGCATTTGAAACGTTTTGTAACCGACTGGGCATTCGCGCATCCCGAAGAGATACAGAAGGTATACGCAGCGGGCGTCCAAAAAGCCCTGGCTGCCGGTGGAGCGGGAAAGAAGGTGGCGATTGTGGGGGCGGGCCCGGCAGGATTGACCGCGGCCGATGACCTGATTCGCAAGGGCTGCCCCGTCACCGTCTTCGAGGCACAGCCCGCGCCAGGCGGAATGATGCGCGTGGGCATTCCAGAGTATCGTATGCCCTACGACCTCTTGCAGCGCGAGATAGATGAAATCATCTCAAGAGGGGTTGAACTGAAGCTGAACCATCCTGTGGAAGATGTAACCGGGTTGCTCAAAGATTTCGATGCCGTCTTCGTCGCCGCGGGCGCTCATCTGGGCATTAAGCTGCCTATCCCCGGGAATGACCTGCCGGAGGTTCGCATCGCGACAGATTTTTTACGCGAGGTCAGCCTCACCGGGTCATCAGACGTCCAGTCAAAAATTGCCGGTAAGCGCGTTTTAGTCATCGGCGGCGGGAATGTGGCAGTTGACGCGGCGATGTCGTCCGTGCGAATGGGCGCGGGCTGGGTGGGCATGTCCTGCCTGGAGAGTCGAGAAAAAATGCCCGCCCATGACTGGGAAGTGCGTGATGCCCAGGACGAAGGCATTGACGTCTATCCGAGCAGGTCATTCAAGGAAGTCACGAGCCATGATGGTCATGTGACAGGCGTACGAACCGTGGACGTGAATTTCCGGGGGTTTATCGACGGACGGCCGGACTTTGACGAGATCCCCGGCACAGAGACCGTCATTCCCTGCGATCTGGTCATCTTTGCCATTGGCCAGAAGCCTGATCTCACGCTATTGAACAACAAGGTCGAGACCGTTCGCGGCCGGACAGTAGCCGTGGACAAAGACACGCTCGCCACCAGTGTGCCGGGGATTTTCGCGGGCGGCGACGTGGTCACGGGCACGACCTTTGTCGTGGATGCGATTGCCGCGGGACATAAGGCGGCCCGCGCGATTGAGGCCTATTTTACACAAGAAGATAAAGAAACGAGGATCTGGCCTCCCGTTTTGGAATCTTGCGAAAAGCTGCCGGAAGCCAAACTCGATCCGGATCAGGCGAAGCAATCGATGGAGGCCGCGTCACAAGCCCCGCGATTTGTGCCTGAAAAACGCGAAGCACAAGTGCGCAAACGAGACTTTTCCGAGGTAGAGGCGTCGCTCACCGAAGAGGAGGTCATCGAAGCGGCGAACAGATGCCTGGAGTGCGGCATCTGCTCCGAGTGTTTGCAGTGCGTCTTCGCCTGTCTCGCCGGCGCCATCAATCACGACGACCGGGAAAAGATGGTTGATATCCAGGTGGGGGCGGTCATTCTCACGCCCGGCTTTAAAACCGTGGAGGGAAACATCCGGCCTGAATTCGGCTATGGCGTCTACCCGAACGTCGTCACAAGCCTCGAGTTCGAGCGAATGCTCAGTGCCAGCGGTCCCTATGCCGGCGTGGTGCAGCGTCCCTCCGACGCGGGGCACCCGCGCAAGATCGCCTTCATCCAGTGCGTGGGCAGCCGTGATACCTCCTGCGGACAGGATTACTGTTCGTCCGTCTGCTGTATGTACGCGACGAAAGAGGCCATCATTGCCAAGGAACATGCCGGCTTTGTCGAGCCGACCATCTTTTACATGGATATCCGGGCCTATGGGAAAGGCTTCGATGCCTATTATGAAAGGGCCAAGTCCGAATACGGCGTCCGGTTCGTCCGGTGCATGGTCTCCAGGGTAAGGGAGAACTTTAAGACCAAGAATCTTGTAGTCGCTTACCTGGATGAAGAGGGAAATATTTTAGAAGAAGAGTTCGATCTGGTGGTTCTTTCCGTAGGCCTGGTCCCATCCAGAGAAGCCGTGGAGATGGCCAAACGGATAGGCGTCGAGGTGGATGTTCATGGATTCTGCAAAACAAAACCCTTCGAACCCACTTCGACATCAAAGCCAGGCGTCTATGTCTGTGGCGTGTTTCAAGGACCGAAAGACATTCCGGAAACCGTATCCCAGGCGAGCGGCGCCGTGGCCGAGGCGGCGGGGCTTATCGCCTCCGCCCGGGGGAGCCTGGCCGTCAAAAAGACCTACCCGGACGAACTGGACGTGGCCGCAGAAGAACCCCGGATCGGGGTCTTCGTCTGTCATTGCGGGATAAATATCGGCGGCGTCATCAATGTCCCCGAGGTGAAAGAGTACGCCCGAAGCCTTCCCCAGGTGGCGTACGTGGATGAAAACCTCTATACCTGTTCCCAGGATACCCAGGAGAAGATCAAGACCGCCGTCCGGGAGAACAACCTGAACCGGGTGATCGTGGCCTCCTGTTCGCCCCGCACCCATGAGCCCATGTTCCGCGAGACCATGCGCGAGATCGGATTGAACAAATACCTCTTTGATATGGCCAATATCCGGGATCAATGTTCCTGGGTCCATATGCAGCAGAAGGAGGAGGCCACCGCGAAGGCCAAGGGACTGGTACGGATGGCGGTGGCCAATGTTTCACTCATGAGGCCCCTCCACGAGCAGCCCGTCGCGGTAGTGCAGCGCGGGCTTGTGGTCGGCGGCGGGCTCGCCGGCCTCACCGCCGCGTGGAACCTTGCCCAGCAGGGTTGGCAGGTTTGCCTGGTGGAAAAGGAGGACAGACTCGGCGGTAGCCTCTGGGACCTCCACTACAACCTGGAAGGCGACGATGTTCAGGCCGCGCTCCGGGAATTGATTGCCAGGGTGACCGGCCATCCCGCCATTGAGGTGATTCTCAGTGCCCTGGTGACGGATTTCAGCGGCGTTAAGGGAAACTTTACCACCGGCCTGCTCGTGGCGCCGGCCATGTACCACCGGAAGATCGAACACGGCATCGTGATTCTGACTACCGGGGCCCAGGAGTCGAAGCCGACAGAGTATCTCTATGGCGAGGATGCGCGGGTCCTCACTCAACTGGAGATTGAAGGCCGCCTGGCACGGACCGCAGAGGATATGGCCGCCTTGAAACAGGTGGTGATGATCCAGTGCGTCGGCTCGAGAGACACCGAGCGGCCTTACTGCAGCCGGACCTGCTGTTCGATGGCGGTGAAAAATGCCCTGAAGTTGAAGGCCTTAAACCCCGCCTGTGAGATCTATCTGCTCTACCGCGATATGAGAACGTACGGACTGATGGAATCCTACTATACCAGGGCCCGGAAGGCGGGAATCATCTTTGCCAGGTATGAGCCGGAGGAGAAGCCCCGGGTGATAAACGAGGCGGGGACCATGACGGTCACATTTTCCGACCTGGTCCTGCGGGAGCAGCGGGTGCTGAAGCCGGATCTGCTGGTTCTTGCCGCCGCCACGATTCCCCGGGACAACCGGGAATTGGCCTCGCTCTTAAAAGTGTCCCGCACCGCGGAGGGCTTCTTCCTGGAGGCGCACATGAAGCTCCGACCGGTGGATTTCGCTTCCGACGGGATCTATCTCGCCGGTGCCGGGCACGGCCCGAAACTGATCAGCGAGACCATTTCCCAAGCCTCCGCCGCCGCGGCCCGGGCCGGTACGATCCTCTCGAAGGAGAAGCTGCTCGCGGGCGGTGTGGTGGCGGTGGTCGAGGGTGATCGTTGCGCCGCCTGTCTGACCTGTGTTCGTGTCTGTCCTTACGAGGTGCCCGTGATCAACGCGCAGGGCGAGGCGGAGATAGACATCATAAAGTGCAAGGGTTGCGGTTCGTGCGTGGCGGAATGTCCCGCCCGGGCGATAGATTTGCTGCATTTCCGGGATTCTCAGCTCGTGGCGAAGAGCAGGGCGCTTATAGGAATGGCGTAGGCTGAAGGCGTAAGGCGTAAGGCGTAGGATGGGCAAAGCGGAGCGTGCCCATCAATATCAATTGCCGATTATGGAATACAGGCGTTTTCGCAGAGAGGGCGGGTGTTACTTCTTTACGGTGGTTACCGCCGGGCGGCGACCGCTCCTGGTTGAACACATTGCCCGCCTGCGGGCGGCCTTCCGGCATGTGATGGAACATCGCCCATTTGTCATCGAAGGAATTGCGATATTGCCGGATCACCTTCATGCCTTGTGGCATCTGCCGGAGGGAGACAATGATTTCTCTACCCGCTGGATGGTGGTCAAACGGAAGTTTTCCACCGCCCTGGATACAGGAGCGGTAAACGCGTCAATGTCGTCCAAGCGCGAGAAGGGCATCTGGCAGCGGCGATTCTGGGAGCATTGCATCAGAGATGAAGACGATTGGCGCCGGCACATGGATTACATTCATTATAACCCGGTGAAGCATGGATATTGTGTGACCCCGGCGGCCTGGCCGCACAGTTCCTTTACACGGTCGGTGGCGAAGGGATGGTATGCGCCGGATTGGGGGGCCGTGGTTCCTGCCGGGATTGAGGGCATGGAGGCGGAATAGAGGATGCGATTGATGGGCACGCTGCGCTTTGCCCATCCTACAACTAAAGAACAGCTTGAAAAAAGGGCATAAGGGTTGAGGCCGTAAGCCTTACGCCCGGAAAAGGAGGTTTTGCCGATGGTGGAACAGAATGGATTTGAGCCCGAGATCCTGGCCTACTGTTGCGAGTATTGAGCATACTCAGCTGCGGACCTGGCAGGTTCGATGCGTTTGAATTATCCGAGCAACGTGAAGATCGTGAAGGTTCCTTGTACGGGCCGGGTGGACGTGTTATTGGTGTTACGTGCCTTTGAAACCGGTGTGGACGGGGTATTTCTGGCCGGTTGCCTGGAGGGCGAGTGTCATTATCTGAAAGGCAACCTGCGTGCGCGTAAACGGGTGGAGTATCTGCGAACCCTGCTGGAAGAGGTTGGTCTGGGCGGCGGCCGGGTGGAGATGTACAACATGAGCGCCGCCCAGGGCCAGCGGTTTGCGGAGGTGGCGAGGGAGATGACCGGGCGGATCCGGGAGCTGGGACCCTCGCCCATCAGGAAATCAATGATCATTGACAAGGGGGGGAATAAATGATCGTCGGAGATAGAAAACCATTGGAGGAGCTGCTGGGCAGGATCAGCCCCTATAAAAAAATCCTCCTGCTGGGCTGCAACGAGTGTGTTACCGTCTGCGCCGTGGGCGGTGAACGGGAGGTAGGGGTGCTGGCCGCGGAGTTGCGCCTGGCCCTGGGCAAGGATGGAAAAGAGATTGAAATCCGGGAACAGACCCTCGAGCGTCAATGCGACCATGAATACATCGAACAGGTGCGGCCCTTCGTGGATGATTACGAGGCGATCCTGTCCATGGCCTGTGGCGCCGGGGTGCAGTACGTGGCGGAAAAATATAACAAGCCCGTCATCCCGGCGGTAAACACCACCTTTCTGGGGGTTACCAACGAACAGGGGTACTGGACGGAGAGATGCCAGGGGTGCGGAAGCTGTGTACTCGAAGAGACCGGCGGGATCTGTCCCATCGCCCGCTGCGCCAAGAGTCTCTTGAACGGTCCCTGCGGCGGTTCGTCCAAGGGCAAATGCGAAATCGACCGGGAACTGGATTGCGCCTGGCAGCTCATCATCGACCGCCTGGGCGCCCTGGGATTGATGGATCGGTATGACGAGGTGATTTCCGTAAAGGACTGGCGGACCTCCCGGGAGGGAGGTCCCCGCAAGAGAGTGAGGGAGGATCTACGCCTGTGATGAAGACGAAATCGCGGATAGAGGGGATACTGGCGGCGGGCGGATTCGTGGTGACCTCTGAATGCGGCCCGCCCCGGGGGGCGGATCCGGAGGTGGTGCGCCGGAAGGGGGAGCTGCTACGGGGATCTGTGGACGCGATCAATGTGACGGACAACCAGACCTCGGTGGTAAGGATGTCTTCGACCTCGGCCTGTGTGATCCTGAAGGAGATGGGACTGGAGCCCATTTTGCAGATGGTCTGCCGCGACCGTAACCGGATCGCCCTGCAGAGTGACATTCTGGGGGCGGCGGCCCTGGGGATAAATAATGTTGTCTGCCTGAGCGGGGACCATCAGAAGTTCGGGGACCATGCGGCAGGCAAGAACGTTTTTGATCTCGATTCGATTCAGTTGATCGGTACGGTGCGCCTGATGCGCGAGGAAGGCCGATTTCTCGGCGGCGACGAGATGAAGGTGCGGCCCATGTTGTTTATCGGCGCCGCGGAGAATCCCTTTGCCGATCCCTTTGAGATCCGCGCCCGGAGACTGGGGAAAAAGGTGAAGGCCGGGTGCGAGTTTATCCAGACCCAGTGCATATACAACCTGGATCGTTTCGAGCGCTGGATGAAGGAGGTTGTTGACCTGGGGTTGGCCGAGTCCTGCGGGATCCTGGCCGGGGTGACGCCCTTCAAGTCGGTGGGCATGGCCCGCTACATGAAGGACAAGGTGCCCGGGATGGACGTTCCTGATGAGCTGATCGAGCGGATGCGGGGGGTTCCCAAGGAGGAGCAGGCGGCGGAGGGGATCCGCATCTGTGTGGAAACGATTCAGCGACTGCGGGAAGTCCCGGGGGTCCGCGGCATTCATGTCATGGCCATCGAGTGGGAGGAGAAGGTACCGGAGATCGTCAAGGCCGCGGGACTTCTGCCCAGGCCAGCCTGATTGATTTTCCAGCGTTCTTTTGGCAGTCTCCAGAGGCATAAGGGGGTAGAGCAATGTCAATGGCCATGGAGAAAGAAGAGGCGCACAAACTGGTGGACCGGATGCCGGCAAATGCCACCTGGGATGACCTCATGCATGAAATTTATGTGCGCGAGGTGATCGAACGGGGCTTGGCGGACAGCGTGACGGGCAGAACAAAGGATGTGAAAGAAGTTCGTGCTAAGTACGGTCTTCCTTAAATGAACGTCCACTGGACAGATACGGCGGAAGACCACCTCAACGCTATTTACGCATTCATTGCCAAGGACTCTCCGGAGTATGCCCTTCGCATGATCGTCTTACCGGACGTTCACAGCAGATTGCCGATTTTCCCCTGTCTGGCCGTAAGGTGCCGGAGTACGAAATGGAGCAGATTCGAGAGGTCATTGAAGGGCCATAACGGGCCATCTATCACCTCAAACCAGACCAAATTGATGTTTTGGCCGTTATTCACGGCGCTCAAAGTATACTTTACTAAAGAGAGCCAATTGCAAAAGTCACAGTAAAGACGGCCACGACGGAGCGTGGCCCTCCAAAAGGCATGGAAAACGGCAATGTTTGGAGAGTGGAGGGACGCGCTCCGTCGCGTCCGCAGGAGTTTTGCAATTGGCTCAAGAGGCATTTATTAATGTCTTGGTTCAATCTGCAAGATTGAACCAGCACCGGGGAGTAGTTACATTTTATCAACCCCTGATAATAAGGGAGCTGCCGATGCAAGTTACCCTGAGTACAGATCTGGCCGATCAGCTTCGCAGGGAATGCGGCGAAGACGTCTTTCTGTGTTATCAATGCCGAAAGTGTTCTTCCGGCTGCCCGCTCGCGGAGCATTTCGATCTGGCCCCCAGCCAGCTCATCCGCGCCCTCCAGTTCGGTCTGACGGATCTGGTCCTCAAGTCCCGGACCATCTGGCTCTGCGCCATGTGCGAAACCTGCGCCAGCCGCTGTCCCCACCAGATCAACATCACCCGGATCATCGATGTCCTCAGGATCGCCGCCCAGCGGGAGGGAATCGCCCCGGCCGTTCCCGCGGTGCTTAATTTCTATCAGGCGGCCAACCGAAGCATCAGGTGGTTCGGGCGGATGTATGAGGCGGGGATGATGGGGGAGTTTTACCTGCGTCAACTCCTGAAGCGCGAACTGGATTACGGGCAGCTCACCAGGCGCGATCTCCCGGCGGCCTGGAAGATGGTCCGGCAGGGGAAGCTTAAGCTCCTCCCCCACCGGGGCAATCCCCGGACGAAAGACCGGGCCGGGGGGAAGGACGAGATCATGGCCTACTATCCCGGCTGCAGCCTCCGGGGGACGGCGATGGAGTACGACCTTTCCACCCGGGCGATCCTCCCGCGGCTGGGGATACCCTTTGAGGAGCCGGACAACTGGGGCTGCTGCGGCAGCACCCCTGCCCATTCCACCGATCATTTCCTTGCCACCCTGAACCCCCTGAAAAACCTCTCCATGGTCCATGCCCAGGGCCACCGGCGCCTCACCACGCCCTGTCCCTCCTGTTTTGTCCGGACGAAGACCGCCCAGCGAGACATGGAAACGGACCCGGTTTTGCGGGAGCGGGTCGCGGCAGAGATTCCCAACTTCTCGCCGGGTGACCTCCAGGTGGAACATCTGCTCAATTCCCTCTACCGCCTGCTTGATCTTTCTGACCTTGCGGGGCGGATCGTCCGCAATTTCCGGGATATGCCGGTGGTCTGTTACTATGGCTGCCTGATTACCAGGCCGCCGGGGATAACGGACGAAGAGGATTACGAGTATCCCGTAAAGATGGATAAAATCGTCCAGGCCCTGGGAATGAAACCCCTGGACTGGTCCTACAAGACCCGTTGCTGCGGCGCCACGCACGCCGTCACCAGCCCCCGTCTGGGGCTGGAGTTGACCGCCAGGATCCTCCGGAACGCGAAACTCGTCGGGGCCCGGGCGATCGTGGTGGCCTGTCCCCTCTGCCAGGTAAATCTCGATGCCAGACAGGGGCAGGTAAACGACGAATTCGGGGAAGATTTCCACCTGCCAGTACTCTATTTTACCCAGCTCATCGGCTGGGCCTTGGGCCTGCAAGGGGACGCCCTGGGCATGGACCGGCATTTTGTAAAGCCCGGATCGTTGTTACAGGAATTACCCGGGGGACAATGATGGCAACGGCAGCGGAACTGGAGAGAGACGCCCTCCTCGTGCGGATTGCCGCCCTCGAAAAAAAGGTGGCCCAGTACGAGGGGATGAAGACCAATCACGGCCTCCGGGACATGAACTACCGTCTGGAGAAGATCGCGGAACTGGGAAACGACGGGATCATGGTTTTCACCGGCGACTACCGGATCGAGTTCGTCAATTTTGTGGCCTCGGAAATCACCGGCTATCAGAAGGAAGAGCTGCTCGGCATGGATTTCCGGCGCCTGCTGAGCGCTGCTGATATGATCCTGTTGAACGACCTACATGTTGGCGTCGGCGCCGATGAAAGCAAGCGGCTCTGCATGGAGATGCAGATCCAGAGAAAAGACGGCGACCGGCGGGATGTGGAGATTTGTATCAGCATCGCCGCCGATGGAGAGGGACTCAAGACCTATGTCTATATCCGGGATATCACGGAACAGAAGAGGTTCAGTCAGGATCTGAAAAAATCCGAACAGCGCTACCGGAGACTCTTCGAGCGGGTTCATCACGGCCTCTTCATCAGCTCCCGGGAAGGCCGCTTTCTCGATTGCAACCAGGCCCTCCTGGATATCGCCGGTTACGGGAGCAAGGAAGAGTTTCTGGAAATCGATATTGCCCGGGATTTCTACGTCTATCAGGAGGACCGGCGGCAATTTCAGCTCCTGATGGAGGAGCAGGGCTACGTAAAGGATTATGAGGTCCTGGCGAAGACCAAACAGGGCGTTCCCCGGGTACTGCTCTTTACCGCCAGTACCCAGAAGGATGAAGAGGGACGGATCATCGGCTACGAGGGCCTGATGATTGACGTTACCGAGCGGAAACGGCTCGAGAGGGAGATAAAAAACGCGAACGAATTCCTGCGGAACCTGATCGAAAGTTCGGCGGACGGGATCTTTGTCACCGACATGAAGGGCGATATCCTCATCTTCAACAAGGGGGCGGAAAACATCCTGGGCTACCGGGCGGAAGAGGTGGTGGGGAAGATGAATATCCGGGAGATCTACCTGCCGGGCCTGGCCAAGGAGGTGATGGCCAAGCTGCGCGGCCCAGACTATGGCGGTCCCGGCAAGATCAAATCCTTCCCCCTGGTCCATCGGAGTAAGGATGGGGAGCTTATTGAAGGAGATCTGTCGGCGGCGCTGATCTACAATGACCTCGGGGCCGAGATTGCCTCCGTGGGCATCTTTCGGGATCTGCGGGACCGGCTGGGGATGGAGCGGGAACTGCACCAGACCCAGCAGGCCCTCCTCCAGGCGGAGAAGCTCGCCGCGATGGGCCGGCTGACCTCCCAGATTGCCCATGAATTGAACAACCCCATCTACGGCATCATGAACACCCTGGAGCTTTTAAAGACCGAAATTCCGCCGGAGAGCAAGAGGCGGCGGATTCTGGATCTGGCCCTCTCCGAGACGGAGCGGCTTTCGGAGATGCTCCGGAGTATGCTCAGCTTTTCCAAACCGGAAGAGGAGGAAAGACGCCAGATCGATCTGAACGAACTCATCGAGGGGATCCTCCTGATGATGGAAAGGCAGATGCGGGAGTCCAATATCAAGGTCGTCACCCATCTTGATCGAAATATTCCTCCCATCCACGCCTCGACCAACCAGATCAGACAGGTGATGATCAACATCTTCAAGAACGGCAAGGAGGGGATGCCCAAGGGCGGGACCCTCACCGTCCGGACGGCCAGGGTGGATAACCGGTTGCAGGTGGTGGTGGCCGATACGGGCATCGGCATCCCGGAGGAGATTAAAAACAGGATCTTTGATGCCTTTTTCACCACCAAGCAGAAGGTCAAGGGGGTGGGATTGGGGCTTTCGGTATGTTACGGGATCATGAAGGACCACGGAGGAGAGATCCTGGTGGAAAGCGCCGTCGATGAGGGGACGACCTTTATCCTGGTTTTCCCTCTGGAAAGAATGGCGCGGACCTTAGGGGTCGGCGGCGGGGTTAACTAATTTATCAGGCGATAGGGGATAGGACCATGGAAATTCTGACTGTAGCTCAGGCCGGGCAGTACTGTGGCGTTCCAACGAAAACGGTCATTAACTGGATTGACGAGGGCAGCCTGAAGGCAGTTAAGACGGCCGACGGACACCGCGGGATCAAGCGGGAGGAACTGGAACAGTGCCTCAGGAAAAAGGGGTTGCCCCTGCCGGAGACGCCAGAACTCCTGGTCCGGAAAAAGATCCTCGTGGTGGATGATGACCGGATCATTGTGGAAACCATTGTCCAGGCCCTGGAGGAAGATGATCACGGCTACGAGATTATCTCCGCCGCGGACGGTTTTGAAGCGGGGTTGCAGATAGGTCATTTCAAGCCGGACCTGCTCATTCTGGACATTATGATGCCCGATATCAACGGTTACGAGGTCTGCCGGAAGATCAAAACAGATCCGGAATCAAAGGATACTAAAATCATCGTACTTTCCGCCTATCTGGACGAGGAGTCCTTCAGGAAGATGGAGGAGTACGGGGCGGATGCCTGTTTTTCCAAACCCCTGCCGCTGTCGCGCCTCAAGGCGGAGGTGGCCAAGATGTTGGACTTGGCGGAATAGGCTGCCGAAAAATTGTCTGGAGGCAATATGAAACTCGAAGAAAGTCTCAGGAAGAAGGCATTTGTCATAACCTCGGAGATCCAGCCGCCTGTCGGGGGGGTGGCGGAGGAGCTGTCCCATACGATTGATCTGCTCAGGGGCCGGGTGGACGCCCTCACCGTGCCGGAACTCAAGATCGAAGGCTTGGTCACGGATACGATGGGGACCTGTCGGCTCCTGAAAACCCGGAAATTTGACCCGATTCTCCAGACCACCTGCCGGGAAAAGAGCCGGATTGAACTCCAGGATCACCTGCTCAAGGCCGCCGAGGCGGGGATTGAGAATATCCTTACCTTTACCGAGGATTACCGCATCAGCGGCGACTCTCTCCAGGAGATCATGTTTTTCCACGTGGACACGGGGAAGCTCTTCTCGGTGATCGATTCCCTGCGCCAGGGTGTCGATGTGGCCGGCCGGGAGGTTAATGTCAAGGCCAATTTCTGCATCGGTTCAGGGATCGATTCCAGCTGGGGGAACAAGGTCCCGGATCTGGAGCTCAAGGAGATGGAATCCCTGGCCGTTCAGGGCGCCGGGTACTTTCTTACCACGCCCATCTTCGATCTGGACTCCTTTCACCAGTTCATGAAGAGGGTCGGCCCTCTCCAGGTGCCGGTCATCGCCGAGGTGATGCTGGTAAGGTCCGCCGAGATGGCCCTGTTTCTCAACAAACACCTGAAGATGGGCCTGGTGCCGAACCATGTCATCGAGAAGCTGGCCCGGGCGGTGGACAAGGAAAGGGCCAGCCTGGAGATCGTATCAGACCTGGTCAGGGGACTCAAAGACCTTTGTCAGGGCGTCCATCTGATTCCCATTGGCGTGGAAGAGAACCTGCCCAAGTATCTGGAGGCGGTAAAGAAGGCGGCGCGGTAAACTATAGGGATCAGGGGTCAGGGGTCAGGGAACGCCAGCAATGATAAAAGGCTATCGAGAAGAAGTCCGGCCCCCGACCCCTGGTCCCCGTGAACTGTTACGTGGATTGTAGATGAACCGGTAGTGGATTGAGGTCAACATGACTGACACCAGGATAGGCGCTGTTTTAGTATTGGGAGGCGGGATCGCCGGTATTCAGTCTGCGTTGGACCTGGCTGATTCCGGCTTTTTTGTTTATTTGCTGGAGCAGGGCGCGGCGATCGGCGGCCGGATGTCCCAGCTGGACAAGACCTTTCCGACGAACGACTGTGCCATGTGCATTGTCTCGCCCAAGCTCGTGGAGGCGGGCCGTCATCTGAACATCCGGATTTTGACGGACACGGATCTTTTATCGCTGACGGGCGAGGCGGGTAATTTTTCGGCGCGGGTTCGTCGTCGTCCCCGTTATGTTGATGGCAGTCGTTGTACCGGTTGTAATGATTGCGCGGAGGTATGTCCCGTCGAGTTGCGAAATGAGTTTAACGAGGGGCTGGACCTTCGCCGGGCGATCTATCGTCCCTATCCGCAGGCGGTTCCGAACAGCTATCTGGTGACGAAGCGCGGTACGAGTCCCTGCAAGGCGGCCTGTCCGGCGGAGACGAGCGCGCAGGGCTATGTGGCCCTTATCAAGGCGGGTCGATATCGGGAGGCCCTGGACGTAGTTCGGGAGTATAATCCCTTCCCCCGTTCCGTGGGCCGGGTGTGCAACCATCCCTGCGAGAGTGAGTGCAACCGGGGCCAGTATGACTCGCCGGTGGCGATCTGCCAGTTGAAGCGCTTTGTGGCGGACTGGGTGCAGGAGCAGGGCGAGGAGCCTTCCGAATCGATTCCCGCGCCTGCGGGCGAACGGGTGGCGGTGGTGGGCGCGGGTCCGGCGGGACTGAGCGCGGCGTTTCATCTGGCGCGGATGGGCTATCGGGTGACGGTATATGAGGCCCTGCCGGTGGCGGGGGGGATGATGCGCGTTGGTATTCCCTCCTACCGTTTGCCCCGTGAGGTTTTGCAGCAGGAGATAGAGGAGATAATCCGTGCGGGGGTGGATCTGCGCTTGAGCAGTCCCGTTCGTGATATAGACGGTTTGTTTGCCGAGGGTTACCGGGCGGTGTTTTTGGCGATTGGCGCCCATGAGCCGCAGCGGCTGGGCATTCCCGGCGAGGATGCCCTGGGGGTTTATCATGGCGTGACCTTTCTCCAGCGGGTGAGTTTGAATGAGGAGATGGGCCTGCAGGAGGGTTATGCGAAGCCGGACCTGCCGGTGGTATCCGGCCGGACGGTGGTGGTGGGCGGCGGCAACACGGCGATCGACGCGGCGCGGACGGCGCTACGGTTGGGTTCATCGGAGGTTTATCTGTTGTACCGTCGTTCCCGGGAGGAGATGCCGGCGAATCCCTGGGAGGTGGAGGAGGCCCTGCATGAGGGGGTGAAGCTGGAACTCCTGACGGCGCCGGTGGAGGTATTGACCGAGGACGGCCGCGTCCGGGGGGTGCGCTGCATCCGGATGGAACTGGGGGAGGCGGATGAGAGCGGACGTCGTCGTCCGGTGGCGGTGAAGGGTTCGGAGTATAAAATTTTAGCGGACCAGGTGATTGCGGCGGTGGCCCAGGCGCCGGAGATATCCTTTTTGGACGCGGGTCATGGTCTGGAGGTTACGGGTCGCGGCACCTTCGGGGTGGACAAGAAGACGATGGCGACGAGCCGTCCCGGGGTATTCGCCGGAGGTGACGTGGCGCACGGCCCCTGGATTTTGATTCAGGCGATTGCCGACGGTCGTCGGGGCGCCCTTTCGATAGACCGGTACTTGCGAGGCGCGGAACTGCTCACGGCCCGGGAGGAGCTGCCGCTGCCGCGCGCGGAGCTGAGCCGGGAGGAGATGGAAGAGATCATCGCCCGCGGGGTGGCGAACCGGGCGGTCCGGGTGGAGGCGGCGACCTTGCCCATGTCTTTGCGACTGGGCGGTTTTGGCGAGGTAGAGCTCGGCCTGAGCGAGTCGGAGGCCCTCCTGGAGGCGGGGAGATGTCTGGAGTGCGGGATCTGTTCCGAGTGTCACCTCTGCGTGAAGGTTTGCAAGGCCGATGCCGTTGACCATCAGCAGGCGCCATACGAAGAGGATATCGCGGTTGGTTCGGTGATCGCGGCGCCGGGCTACAGCCTGTACCGCCCCGAGTTGTCCCCGGAACTGGGCTATGGCCGTTATGCCAATGTCCTGACGAGCATGGAGTTTGAGCGGATGCTATCGGCCTCCGGTCCCTATGGCGGCCATATCGAGCGTCCCTCGGATCACTCCCTGCCCCGGAAGATCGCCTTTCTCCAGTGCGTCGGCTCCCGGACCCACGAAAGGGATTACTGCAGCGCCGTCTGCTGCATGTATGCCGCCAAGGAGGCCCTCCTGGCACAGGAGCACCTGCCCGGCGTGGAATGCCGCATCTTTCAGATGGACATGAGGGCCTATGGAAAGGGATTCGACAGCTACTGGCGGCGGGTGAAGGAACGGGGGGTCGGCTATGTATCATGTCGAATCTCCGGCCTCGAGGAAGACCCCCTGACCAGGGGCCTGCTGATAAAATACATGGATGACCAGACCGGCATGGTAAAAGAGGAGAGTTTCGATCTGGTGGTCCTCTCCGTGGGCATGGCGGAAGTCCGGGACGCAAGCGGCCTTGCCGACGCGCTTGGCATCGAACTCAATGCCGACCGGTTTTGCCTCACCCGTGATCTTTATCCCCTTGATACCACCCGCCCCGGGGTCTTCGCCTGCGGCACGTTTACGGAACCGAAGGATATTCCGGACAGCGTCATTCAGGCCAGCGGCGCGGCTGCCCAGGCGATGACCATTGTGGCGGAGGCCCGGGGAACAATGACGGTCACGAAGGAATATCCGCCGGAGGCGGCCATATCCCGGGATGACGCGTTGCGTATCGGCGCCTTTATCTGCAGCTGCGGGACCAATATCGCCGGCGTGGTGGATGTGGCCCAGGTGGTGGAATACGCGAAAACCCTCCCCGGGGTGGTTTGCGCGGAGAACTACATGTATACCTGTTCGGCCGATTCGCTGAAGCTGATCCAGGAAAAGGTCCGGGAACTCAACCTGAACCGGGTCGTGGTGGCCTCCTGTACGCCGCGGACCCACGAACCACTTTTTCGGGACAGCATCCGGGAGGCCGGGCTGAATCCCTATCTCTTTGAGATGGCCAATATCCGGGACCAATGTTCCTGGGTCCACCCCGGGGAGAAGAAACGGGCGACGGAGAAGGCGAAGAATCTGGTCCGGATGGCCGTATCCAATGCCGGCGAGCTGGAGCCCCTCTATCAGACCCCGGTGGCCATCAATCATAACTGCCTCGTGATAGGCGGCGGTCCGGCGGGGATGGTGAGCGCCCTGTCCCTGGCCGATCAGGGTTTTGATGTGGTTCTGGTGGAGAGAACCGACCAACTGGGCGGCAGGTTGCAGCGCATCCACTTCAGCGCCGAGGGGGGCGATCCCCGGGCTTATCTGGCCGCTCTGATTGCCCGGATCGAGCGCCATCCCCGGATCGAGGTATTGACCGGCTGCCAGGTGACCCATCACAAGGGGGCGGTGGGTAATTTCCAGACCATGCTGACGGGCGCAGAAGGGGGTCGGCAGCGGCTCCTCGATCATGCGGTGACGATTATCGCCACCGGCGGCAGGGAATACCGGGGTCCGTCTTACCTGTACGGCACGGATGACCGGGTGATCACCCAGGAGGAACTGGAAGGGAGGATCGCCCGGGGGGATGACTCTCTGGCGCGGCTCCGTCAGGTGGTCTTCATCCAGTGCGTCGGTCCCTGGGATCAGGAGGGGAGTCCTGATGATTTCTACTGCAGCCGGATATGCTGCACGTTGGCCTTGAAAAATGCCCTCCTGCTTAAGGAACGCTTCCCCGGTCTTTCTGTTGCCATCTTTTACCGGGACATGCGCTCCTATGGGTTCAAGGAGCGGATATTTACCAGGGCGAGGGCGAAAGGGGTGCAGTTCATCCGTTTTGAGGGAGATAAAAGGCCCCTGGTAATTCCCGAAGGCGATGATCTTGTGGTGGGTCTGGAGGAAAGAAGTCTGGGTTTGAATCTCAAATTCAGGCCGGATCTCCTTGTTTTGTCCGCCGCTGCCCTGCCCGGAGAGGGAAGCCGGGAACTGGCCAATATTTTCAAGGTTCCCTTGACCCTGGAGGGGTTTTTCCTGGAGGCCCATGTGAAGCTCCGTCCCGTGGATTTTACCACTGACGGGATCTATCTGGCGGGAATGGCCCACTACCCGAAAACCCTCAACGAAACCATTGCCCAGGCTCAGGCCGCAGCGGCCCGGGCGACGACGATCCTGTCCCGGGACACCCTCCTGGCCGGCGGGGTGGTGGCGAAGGTGGACGGCGAGCGCTGCGCCGCCTGTCTGACCTGCGTCAGGGTATGTCCCTATGAGGTTCCGGTGATAAACGCCTCAGGCGAGGCGGAGATAGACATACTGCAGTGCAAGGGTTGCGGCTCCTGTGTGGCCGAGTGTCCCGCCCGGGCGATAGATTTGCTTCATTTCCGGGACAGTCAGCTTGTGGCGAAGAGCAGGGCGTTGATGGATGGGATGGCGTAAGACCGCAGGTACGATGGGCAAGGCGAGGGGCAGAAAGGGACGGACGGGGAAGGAAAACCGGACAGGAAGATGGGTAAGATCAAGATCGGCGGTCTAATGCAGAGTGACGGACGGTCCATGATCAGGCTGACCTCCCGGCCGGAGCAGCCTGAATCCCCGGGGGAAGTCATGGGCATGATGGGCAGACTGGGAATCAACATCGAATTCCTGGTGGAGTCCTGCGATCTGGAAGACTGCTGCCACGTTGCCCTGTGCCTGGACCGACGGGATCTCGACGCGGCCCTCTTGAACCTCGAAGAGGCCAAAGACCGGTTGGGATTGAAAAACATCTCTCACAATCCCGAGGTAGTGGTGGTGAGTATTTTCGGACCCCATTTCCGGGAAAAGCCGCAGATTGCCGGGGTCATGTTCTTGGCCCTCGCCCGGGCAGGGGTGAAGGTTTCCGCCGTCAGCACCTCTATTTCCAGTATTTCCTGTGTAATCCCTGCGGAGGATAGGGCGGCGGTGCTGCAGGTCCTGAGAGATTCCTTCGAGATCCCCCAGCATATAAAGAATCGCCCCAAGGATTACTGACCCAAAATCCGGTTAGAAAATTGAGTTTCTCTTTGTCCGTTATTATTGACGACTTCGTAAAAAGTAGGGAAACCTCACATTTTGTCATTCCCGCGTAGGCGGGAATCTAGTGAATTAAAGTACTTCTGGATTCCCGCCTACGCGGGAATGACGCCTTGGGTACTTTTTACGAGTTCGTCATTATTATTGCTCTGCAATGGCCGTCTTTGCCGGTCTTGCTCCCTCCCTTTCAAGGGGAGGGCCGGGGTGGGGATGGGCAAAAAGGACGATCATAACTCAACTGCCGGGCCGGACATTGGGCGGTTCACGCCGCGAACTGGGGTTCAATAAGCCCTTGACCCCTTCCGACAGATTATGGGATAAGTATCCCCAAGGAATTATACGCCGTTTCCTGATACTCCACTAACAAGAAAGAAGGGAGGGTTTTATCAATATGCAGTACTTGAAGAAGCGTCATCTCTTGGTTTTAGCGGCCGTCGTGCTTTTTGTTTTCACCATCGGGTGCGCCAGCCCGCCCAAAGTGCTGGACCGGGCCTTTCACGGTCCTCAGGTGGTGATGAATCCCCAGGTGATACCCCTGGGAGTAGCCAAACTGATGGGCAGTGATTTTATCTTCGATGGTTCTGGCTTCGATCCGGGCGATACGGTCTTCATCTCCCTGATCGGGAAGCCGGACATCAATGTATCCCTTGCCCTCACCAAGGTAGCCAAGGATGGGACCTTCCGGGCGGAAATGGGCCAGGAACAGTCGGCGAGTATCGCCAAAATGACAGGGATACTCCGGGCAGCTTCCAGAACCAATGAAAAAATGCAGCCTGTACTCGTGCTGACCCAGCCGACAATTCCCAAAGGTACTTACACCATCCGGGCCAGCAGCCTCATGACCGCCAAGACGGCAGAGACCACCGTGGTAGTGGCCGGTCCATCGATAATCCATCGCCTCATGGACGTGATCGGCGGGATACTGGGAAAAATCGAGAACAAAAGGTGAGGCCGGAAAAAACGATTTGTGCTTCGCGGAGCGGCCTGACCGGAGATAGGTTGTAACAATGAGGGAGCCCTTTCCACGGGCTCCCTCAAATGTTTTTATTTCCTTATCCTTCGTATTTGAAGGAAACGGTAAACCTGGCGCGATATGCATCCACCTTCCCGTTTTCGATGGTGACATCCAGTTTTACCACTTCGGCGACCCGGAGTTCCCGCAGGGTCTTGCCCGCTATTTCCACGGCGCCGCGCACAGCGTCTTCCCACGAGGTCTTGCTTGTCCCCACCAGTTCGATGATCTTGTAGATACTCTCTGACATGGTTATTCTCCTTTCTGTGGTGAATGGTTGGATAAAGGTAACGACTTACGCTGGCGTCAAAGGCGGCCAATCGCCTTGGGAGATGAGCAGGGGAGGAAAGCCAATAGGGAAATAAAGGAAAAGAGGAAGCGAAGCGGATAAGTCTGAAGGATCGTTGTCCCTCTTCCGTCCTGACATCTTGGTTTACATATACGGATTGACCACTTTGTCGTCAAGAAATAAAAAACAGGGGTTAATCCACAATCCGCAATCCGCAATAACCCCCGAGGAGGGTCAGTGGAAAAGATCATCGATATGCACATCCATGTGGGGCACCGGTATGAATGGACGGAAGACGCGAGGCGGCGCTGGATGGATACGGGGCCCTATGTGTCGCGGATTTTTGACGAGCAGGGTCAGCAGTTGCCGGAGCGCTATGGCGAGGTGATAAAGGGCGAGGGGGTGGTGGGGGGCATTCTGATTCCCGAATATTCGCCCGAATCCTCAGGGGTCATGCCCCTTGAGCGCGCGCTGGAAATCAACGCCTGTCACCCGGAATTCGTTCCGATCGGCAATCTTAATCCCAATTACCCGGGAGACCTGTCCGTAACTTTTGAGGAGCAACTTACCAACGGGGCGCGGGGGTTGAAGATCCATTCGGTCCACGGGAGGTTTTTCGTTAATGACCCACGGCTGTACCCTGTTTACGGTCGCTGCGAGAGGGAAGGGCTGGTCGTCCTCTTTCATGCCGGGACGAGTGTATTTAAGGGCGCCCGGATGAGGTACGCCGATCCCTACACCTTTGATGACGTTATCTGCGATTTTCCCGATCTCAAGGTGGTGCTATGCCATGGCGGCCGGGGATTCTGGTATCATATCGCCGAGCATCTGGCCAAAACCTTCCCGAACGTCTATATCGATGTCTCGGGACTTCCCCCCCAGAATCTGCTGGAATATTTTCCGCGACTCAAGCGGTTCCCGGAAAAATTCCTTTTCGGGACGGATTTTCCCGGGGTGCCCGGGATCAGGAAAAATTTTGAGACCATAAGCAATCTTATCAAAGATCAGGAAATCATGCGGCTAATCGGTTTTCAGAATGCCTTTGATCTCTTTGGGTTCTGGAAATAAAAGGGGTCTTGACATTCTAGCCTTTGTGCAACCTTTTATTGACTTGTCAAATGTCAAGACCCCTTTCGGAAAAGCCAGGGATCGATCTCGTATTTCCGGATCTTGTACTGGATGATACGTTTCGTGGCGCCCAGCAGTTCCGCCGCCCTGGTCTGGTTCCCCTTGGTTTCCCTCAGGGCATCCATGATGAGCGCCCGCTCCTGGTTTTCCACGAGGATACCGAGCCTTCTTCCGGACGGGTGCGCCTCGTCTGTTTCTTCCTTTTTTCTTCCGGGCAGCATCGACGGGGGGAGATGGAAATACTCGATGCTGTCTCCCCGGGCCAGCAGAGTTGCCCTTTCGATAGAGTTTTCGAGCTCCCGCACATTTCCCGGCCAGGAATAAGAGAGAAAAATTTCCAGGACTGCAGGAGAGAGCCTTTTTATGGGCTTTCCGAGTTCCTTGGCGTACTTCCGCAGGAAATGGTCCGCCAGGAGAATGACGTCGCTTCCCCGTTCTCGCAGCGTGGGCAGGTACAGGGGGAAGACGTTCAGGCGATAAAAGAGGTCGTTGCGAAAGTGACCGGAGGCCGCCTCCTTCTCCAGATCACGATTGGTAGCGGCGATAACCCGCACATTGACGTTAACCACCTGGGACGACCCCAGAGGCTGAAACTGCTTTTCCTGCAGAACCCGCAGCAGCTTGGCCTGGGCGGCCGCGGAGAGTTCTCCCACCTCGTCAAGAAATATTGTCCCCCGGTGGGCCTCTTCGAACCTTCCCCTCCTTCTGGCGGAAGCCCCGGTAAAGGCCCCCTTTTCATGGCCGAAAAGCTCACTTTCAATCAGGGTGTCCGGGATGGCGGCGCAGTTAACGGAAATCAAGGGGCCGTCTCTCCGGGGACTGTTCAGATGGATATGCCGTGCCACCAGCTCTTTTCCGGTGCCGGTCTCGCCGTGGACTAAAACGGTGGCATTCGAGTCGGCAACCTGGGCCATAACGCCGAAGAGTTCCTCCATGACCCTGGAGTGACCGATGATCTCTACGGATTTGTTCTTGTTCGCCCGCCCCACGATTCTCAGGAGGCGGCGATTCTCTTCCTCCAGGGAACGGGTGTGGACGGCCTTGGCAATAAGCTCCGCCACCGAGGAAAGCACCCCGATTTCGCTGTCGAGATGGGCCACCTGGCGGGCCAGCTTATCGGCCGAAAGGACGCCCACTACCTTAGCCTCGTAAATGATGGGAACGCAGAGAAAAGACAATTCCGAGCGGTTCAGGTTGCGGCGGGCGCCGGTGCGATCGAGAAAGTGCATCTCCTGTCCCAGGTTTTCCACCGCCATGGGACGGCCCGTCTGGGCTACCTTGCCGGTGATCCCCTCCCCCGGCTGGTAGGCCACTTCCCGTCCCTTAATGTCGATGCCCCGGGCGATGTCCAGCCAGGCCTTCCCGGTCCTGCCGGGAGATGGCATTTTGGGGGCAGATGGTTTCGCACACATGGCAATCACGGCAGCCGCCACAGGAGGCGCAATTCAGGGCGCAGGCATCGATGTCCTTAAAACCCGCGAGGCGCGGATCGAAATATTCCATTTTAACCCTGGCGCGATCCAGTGGCGGCAGTTGGTCGAGGATTACGGGCCTGTCTCCGAGAAGACCGTCGATGGTTTCCGCCGCCCGTCTTCCCGCGCCGATGGCGTCGGTCAGGAGCCCCGGTCGCACCACATCCCCCACGGCAAAGACCCGGGGATCGCTGGTGCGGTAATTTTCGTCCACCCTTATGAACCCCCGCTCGGTGACAATGTCTTCCGTCAGGAAATCCAGCACCGGCAGGTCCCCGATGGAGACAATAACCGTATCCGCCGGCAAAATCTCACCGTCGGTCAACTCTACCCCTTCGTCGGTAATCGCCTTGGCGAATTTCGGGTACAGAAATCTTGCCCCCGCCGCCAGGGCCGCCTGCCGTTCCTTGCCGAAGGAGGCAGGTTCCTGGATGTCGATCAGGGTGATCTCCCTCGCCCCCAGCCGCCCCGCCTCGGCGGCGGCATCGCAGCCCACGTTGCCCGCCCCGATAATGACCACCCGCTCCCCCACGCGGGTCCGATCGCGTTTGCTTTGCTGGAGGAAATCCAGGGCGGAGAGGGCCCGTTCCGCCCCGGGGATATTCATGAGCCGCGGCCTCTGCGCGCCGATGGCGATCACCACAAAGTCGAATTTTTCCCTGATCCGCTGAAAGTCTTCTCTCGTCAGATTGTTGCGGAGATTGACCTGGCATAAATTTTCTTTCAGACGGGACAGTTCGTATCTCACCACCTCGTCGGGTATCCTGCTTTTAGGCACCTGGGCCGTTAACTTGCCCCCCAGTTCATCCCTGCTTTCATAGATGCAGGGCTCATGTCCCTTCATCCATAACTGCCAGGCGGTAGAGAGTCCTGAAATGCCGCCGCCGATCACAGCGACCGTCTTTCCTGTTTTTTCCGCCAGAAGGAGGGGAAGGTTCG
>JAXMLI010000278.1:0-10867 GCA_034368785.1 Smithellaceae bacterium
ATGCAACGCAACACAGCATCCGGACTTTTTACGAAGTCGTCAAAACTACTTTAAGGAGGATTATTAGTAATGAGCGAGTCGAACCCCTTTGTCATCGCCCAGAAACAGTGCGATGAATGCGCCAGGATTCTTAACCTCGAACCCCATGTCCGGGAACTATTGCGGGTCCCCATGCGGGAGATCCATGTCTCCCTCCCGGTGAAGATGGATGATGGATCAACCAGGATATTCCAGGGTTTCCGGGTTCAGTATAACGATGCCAAGGGACCCAACAAGGGCGGCATCAGGTTCCATCCTGATGAAACCATCGATACAGTCCGTGCCCTGGCCGCCTGGATGACCTGGAAATGCTCCCTGCTCGATCTGCCCCTGGGTGGCGGGAAGGGCGGCGTTATCTGCAACCCCAAGGAGATGTCCCAGGGCGAACTGGAAAGGCTCAGCCGGACCTATGTGGACAAGATCTGGCCGTTCATCGGCCCGCAGCAGGACGTCCCGGCCCCTGACGTATATACGAATCCCCAGATCATGGCCTGGATGACCGACGAGTACATAAAGATCACTGGGAAGAACCTCTTTGGCGTCTTTACCGGCAAACCCATTCCCTTTGGCGGCTCCGCCGGTCGTGGCGACGCCACGGCGCGGGGCGGCATGTACACCATCCGGGAAGCCGCAAAGATATTCGGCATTGACCTCGGCAAATCTACTGTTGCGATTCAGGGCTACGGCAACGCCGGCTACTATGCCGCCCAGTTGGCCACCTCCCTTTTCGGATCGAAGGTCATCGCCGTGAGCGATTCGAAGGGGGGCATCTTCGCCCCGGGAGGTCTCGAAGCCGAAGCAGTAGCGCAGCACAAGAACCGGACCGGTTCGGTGATCAATTTCACCGGCTCAACGCCGATCTCCAACGAGGCCCTGCTGGAACTGGATTGTGACATCCTCCTGCCCTCGGCCTTGGAAGGCGTGATCACCGATGTTAACGCCTCCCGGATCAAGGCCAAGATCGTGGGCGAACTGGCCAACGGTCCCACCACCCCGGAGGCGGATGTGATCCTGCACCAGAACGGGGTCCATGTGATACCCGACTTCCTGTGTAACGCCGGCGGCGTCACCGTTTCGTACTTCGAGATGGTGCAGAACGCCTATCTCTACTACTGGGATGCCGCTTACGTCTATGAATGCCTGGACAAGAAGATGACGACTGCCTATCACTCGGTCATCGAAACATCACGGAAGTACAACATCCATATGCGGCAGGCCGCTTATGTGGTGGCCGTATCCCGGGTCGTGGAAGCCATGAAACTCCGCGGCTGGGTATAATTATTCCCTTAAATAAGTCAAGGGAGGAGGGGTTCCCTCCTCCCGAACCACCCACCCTTCCCATAGCCCGGCCACAAGGGCCGGAACTACAACACCCGCCCTTATAGCCAGCTACCATGGACCATCGCTTCTCACCTTGCATTTGACCTTGACAGCAGGGCCGATTGTTGTTTGATTGGCGGTCCGGGGAAAAATCCCCGCGACGAGCGAATAAGGAGATGATGATGAATAGTCCAGACATTACCCTGAAAGCCGGAGACAATCGGCAGGGTTTTCTGATCAGGCGGGTGGAGTCTATCCCCGAAATCCGGGTGATGGCCTTTGAACTTACCCATGAGGCCACGGGCGCCCGGGTGCTGCACCTCCATTGCGACGACCCGGAAAACCTCTTTGCCATCGCCTTTCGGACGCCGCCGGGGGATTCCACCGGCGTACCCCACATCCTGGAACATGCCGTACTGGCCGGGTCCGCGCGCTACCCCCTCAAGGATGTCTTCAACGAGCTGATGAAGGGATCCCTTCAAACCTTCATCAACGCCTTCACCTACCCGGACAAGACCATCTATCCCGTGGCATCTCAGAACCGGACGGATTTCTTCAATCTGGCCCGGGTTTACGCCGACCTGGTATTTAACCCCCGGCTCCTGCGGGAAACCTTTCTCCAGGAGGGCCATCACCTGGAATTTGCCGAGATGGAAACCGCCGCGAGCGACCTGATCACCTCGGGCATTGTTTACAACGAAATGAAGGGGGCCTACTCCTCCCCGGAAACCCTGATGTACAGGTCACTTCAGCAGGCCATCTTTCCCGATAACACCTACGCCTGCGACTCCGGAGGAGATCCCCGGGTTATACCCACTCTTACCTATGAGGCCCTTAAGTCCTTTCATCAAAGCTATTATTCCCCGAGCAATGCACGTTTTTTCCTCTACGGCAACATCAAAACGGAAGATCATCTGGTCTTTCTGGCCGAAATCCTCGCCGGCTTTCAAAAGGTTAAAATCGATTCCTCGATTCCTCTCCAACAACGCAGAAATGAGCCGATCAGGATCCACGGTCAATATCCCCTGGGAAAAGAAGAGGACGAAGCGGCTAAAACCATTGTCAATCTGGCCTGGCTCCTCACGGAAAACACGGATTACGAAACGGCCCTGCTCCTCGAAATCGCCGCCGGCGCCCTGATGGGAACCGCCGCCTCTCCCCTGCGGAAGGCCCTGATCGATTCCGGCCTCGGACAGGATATCTCCCCCGTGACGGGAATGGAGAGGGACTTCCGGCAGCTCGTTTTTGCCCTTGGGCTCCGGGGCACCGACCCGGATAAGGCGGCTGACATCGAGGAACTGATCTTCCGGGTACTCGGCGAAACCGCCGAAGCGGGCTTTGACCGGGAACTCATTGAAGGGATGATCCACCAGGTGGAGTTTCACGGACGGGAAATCGTCCGGGGCGGCTACCCCTACGGCATCGTTCTGATGGGCCGCGTTTTCCACTCCTGGCTCTATGACGGCGATCCCCTGGCGGGTTTGAATTTTCCCCGGCTGATCCATGATATCCGCCGGAAATGGGAGGCCGATCCGGGGTTGTTTGAAAAGGTGATCAAAGCCTGGTTGATTGACAACCCCCATCGCGTCCTTTCGGTAATGACCCCGAGCAAAACCATGATCGATGAGGAGGTGGGGGACGCCAGAAGCGAAATGGCCCGGCTAAAATCCTCTTACACCCCGGAGGAACTGGAGAAGATCAGAGAGGAGGCCCTCCGGCTCCGGGAATACCAGATAGAGCAGGACCCGCCGGAGGTGGCGGCCTGTCTGCCCCGGCTGCCCCTGGCGGAAATATCCCCCCAAGCGGACAGAATCCCTTCAGCGGAGAATCAGGTCATGGGACCCCCGGCTATGATCCACGAGATCTTCACCAACGGCATCGGCTATCTTGATCTGGCTTTCGATATCGGCCATATCCCGGAGGAACTCCAGCCCTATCTGCCCCTCCTGGGAAAGATCACCCTGAATATGGGCGCGGGCGATTTCACCTACGAGGAGATGGCCAAGCGGATCGCCCTCCGGACCGGAGGGCTCGGCTATCAGCTCGGCGCCGGCGGCATCCTGAGGGGCGACGGGAAACCCTGGCAGAAGATGATCTTCCGGGTAAAGTCCCTCTACCGCAACATGGATGAGGCGGTCAAGATAATGGCGGACCTGTTTTGCGCCGGAGACCTCTCCCATGAAGGGAGAATGAGTGAACTGATCCTGGAGAAGAAGAACGGTCTCCATGCCGCGGTAATTCCCTCCGGCCATATCTTCGCCCGCCGGAGCGCCGCCGCCGGACTCAACGCGGCAGCCTGGCGGGATGAGCAGTGGCACGGAAGGTCCCAGTTACGATTCATCCACCAGATCGCCAGCAATTTACCCGCTGGCAGGGCGGAGCTGGCAGAAACTCTCGCAAAACTGCGTCAACTGGTCTTCTCCCGTCAGAACCTGACCCTGAACCTCACCGCCGACCGGGAAGGCATTGACCACATGCGGACCTCCCTGGGGGAACTGGTTGATCGCCTCCCCTCGGGTAAATCCGCCGGCACCCGCCCGGGGATGACCCTGACCCCCGCCTCTTTGGCCCTCTCCCTGCCCAGTCAGGTTTCCTATGTGGCGAAAGCCATTACCGCCCCGACCTACGATGATCCCCGGTCGCCCTATCTGACCATCATCTCCCGGTTTTTAGGCGGGGGCTATCTGTACAAGCATATCCGGGTGCAGGGAGGCGCCTACGGGGCCATGTCCCAGTATGACCAGCTAAACGGAATATTTGCCTTCCTCTCCTACCGGGACCCCCATATCCTGGAGACCCTGGAGGTTTACCGCCAGGCCGGGGAATACATCGCCCAGTACACCCTGAATCCCGAAGAACTGGACAAGGCCATCATCGGAACCATCGCCTCGCTTGATAAACCCATGGACCCCGCCGGTCGGGGTTTCGCCGCGCTCATCCGTCGTTTTTCCGGTCTTACGGATCAGGACCGGGATGATTTCCGCCAGCAGATTCTGGGAGCCACCCCCAAGGACCTTCAGGAGGCAGCGGCCTCATATTTTCCGACTGCGATGCCAATGGGAAATGTAGCCGTCTATGGCAACGAGGAGAATCTGAAGGCGGCGGGCCCGGGTCTGGCGAACCTGACCTTCGAGAGTCTGCTTTGAGGGGACTCGGGGACAAGCGAAAAACGCCTGCTTCGGGACGGCTTTGTAAAAAGGCCGCAGGCAAGGCGCGCAAATCGCGAGGAATGAGGCGTACTAATGAGGCGTCGGGGACATGTTCCGGAAGCCCAAAGGGATCGGAACGTGTCCCCGGAATACGCCGCAGTGACGAGGGATGCAGCGCAACGCAACATCCGGACTTTTTACGAAGTCGTCACTAATAGGAATAGTAGATGACAAGGTAGGCCAAGAGCAGAAGCACGATCCAGGTGGCGGTGGGGGCGACGGTCCAGTGCTTCTTGAGGTTGCGGGGATAGTTCTCGGTTGCCCTTTTGATCTCCGCCGACAGGTAGGCCTGCCGGGCGGGGGAGTGGCTCAGGTTGCGCAGGATACTTTCCGAGCCAATCCTGATGCTCGAGACGGGATCACGGCTGAACCGGAGCAGTCCGCTCGGGATCAGCTCGAAAACCAGCCGACGGAGACCGTCCCCCACCCTGGCCAGGGGATTGTTTAACAGATACATGAAGGCCTTCGCCCCCTTGCGGTAGAACCAGTCCGCATCCAGGTTTACACATCTCATCTCCACCGGATCGACCCCCCCCAGGAGCATGAGGGTAAAGGCGAGCGCCGCAAACAGGAGGAGCTGGAGGGCATCCACCACATGGGCCGCCGTGTAGGGTACATAATCCACCGGATAGGGGAGGATACTGTAAAGATAGCCGGGGAAGACCCCGATAGCAACGCAGAAGAAAGCGGCGATGCCCATGGCCAGAAGCATGTGGAGCGGCGGATCCGTGGTCCTGATCCCCGAGTCGTGACTGAAAAAGGCAAAGAAGGGGATCTTGATCCCCGAGTGGTGGAGTACGCCCGCCGAGGCGAACATCAATACCAGCCAGGCCGCAGAAAGTCCTTCTATGCCGGCGGCGCTGATAATCATGGATTTGCTCACAAAGCCGCTGAACAGGGGAAACCCGGAGATGGAAACCGCCCCGATAATACAGAAAATGGTCGTCAGAGGCATGGTCTTGTACAACCCCCCCAGATCGGTGCAGTTTATCTTTCCCGTCTGATGCAAAACGGCCCCCATGGACATGAAGAGCAGCGCTTTGTAAAGGATATGGGCGAAGGCATGGGCGACCGTGCCGTTGAGCGCCAGTTCCGTGCCAATGCCGATGCCCGCCACCATGAAACCTACCTGGTTAATGAGGCTGTAGGAAAGGACCCGGCGCAGATTATTTTCGATAACCGCATAAAAGATCGGGAAGGTGACCATGATCGCCCCCGCCCAGATCAGCAGCTCCGTTCCGGCAAAGGACCGGGCCAGCACGTAAACGGCCGTTTTCGTGGTAAAGGCGCTGAGGAATACCGTGCCGCTGAAGGTGGCCTCGGGATAGGCATCGGGAAGCCAGGCGTGAAGCAGGGGAAAGGCCGCATTCAGTCCAAATCCCAGGAGGATCAGATAAGAGGCGGTGCCGCTCAAACCCATGTGGCCGAACTGGATCGATCCCGCTTGCTGGACATGGATCACGATCCCGACAAGGAGGAGTATCCCGCCCACAAGATGAACCAGCAAATACCTGAGCCCCGCCTGATAAGACGCGGGAGACCTCCGCGCCCAGATAAGATAGGCCGAGGCAAAAGCCATCACCTCCCAGAAGAAGAAGAGACTCAGCAGATCTCCGGAAAATACGGCGCCGAGGGCGCTCCCGCTGTAGATCAGGGCCGCCATATGTTCATCGTCCCGGACCTTCAACGAGTAGAGGGTGCCGATGAAAACGGCGAGGCAGAAGATATAACCGAAAGGCAGGCTGAGACCATCCACCCTTCCCATAATCAGTTCGTATCCCAGGAAGGGCCAACGCCAGCTTTCCCCGGAAGGGAGATAGAGGATGTTCAGGAAGGCGATCAGGGGGAGGAGCAAGAGATAGACAGACTTGACCATCCTGTTCCTCAGGAGGGGAACCAGGAGGGATCCCAGGATCAAAACAAATGCCGGGGGGATACTATCGATCATAGTAATCCTCTTTTCTCTTTACTATCCGGCGCAGGATATGCTTGGCCGCCAGCACCAGCAAGGCAAAAGAAATAAAACCGTAGGCGGCGTAAAACGAGGGATACCCCTCCCAGGAAAAATAGGGATGCTTCGGGATGAAGAGATCGATCACGACCAGCAGCGCCAGACTGGCATACAATGACCAAAGGAGTCTTTTTACATTCCCGGGCTTGTCAAAAAGGTACACTTTACGGGCCGGACCCGCTTGTTTTTTAATTGTCATCAACGCGCATACCTCTGTTACGGATGTTACGGAGGGACGCGCTCCGTCGCGTCCGGTTCGGCTGTGCCACACCCAAAACCCTTGCGGCCACGACTTCGCTAGGCCCTCCCGGGGCTTCCGTGATGGAAAAGCCGGTTATTTTACCGCGCCAGCACAAGGATCATCGCCAGATAGGCCACCCCGAGGGCAAAGACGATATAGAAGGCGCTCCGGTAGCCCGGTACGGCGGCATGGGAGAGTTCCTGCAGCTCTTTCCTCCCGGTTTTGCCGCTGGCCACACTCACTTCCTTGGCTAAGGCTCTCTTCTTCATCTTTCTTCCTCTATCCCCCCGGTGGACCATCCTTGACGAACTCGTAAAAAGTCCGGACGCCCGCGCTCCCGGCCTACCCCCCCGCAATCATCCGGGCCAGGGCCAGGAAACTTGACGGGGCAAAAAATAGCGCGATCGTCCCCAGGGCGGTGAAGGTCAGGGCCGCCACCATCAAGAGCGGCGCCTCCTCCAGACCATATTTTTTCCAGGGCCAGTAAACATGATGCTCCGACTCATGGCCAGTACCGGGGTTGGCGTGGGCCGCCTCCGGCCGGGGCGGTTTGAAAAAGGCCGCATAGACAATCGGCAGAAAATAACAGGCGTTCAGGACGGTGCTTACGGCCACAACAATGATGACGGGAAATTGTCCGGCCTCCACGGCCCCCAGGACGATATACCATTTGCTCAGGAACCCGCCGAAGAGCGGGATGCCGATCATAGAGAGGGCGCCGATTGTGAAGGCGGTCATCGTAATAGGCATGGTGCGTCCGATGCCGTCCAGTTCACTGATTTTTGTTTTGTGGGCCGTCACGTAGATGGCGCCGGCGGTAAAGAACAGTGTGATCTTGCCAAAGGCGTGCAGCACAATGTGCATGATGCCGCCCGTCACCGCCGCCGGGGTTAAAAGCGCGGCCCCCAGAATCACGTAGGAGAGCTGGCTGATGGTGGAATAGGCCAGCCGGGCCTTGAGATTATCCTGTCTTAAGGCGATGACCGAAGAGACGATAATGGTAAAGGAGGCCGCATAGGCCAGGGCCGTTCCCAGTCCGATTTCCCCCAGGAGATCAACGCCGAAGACATCGAGCACCACCCGCAGGATCATGAATACTCCCGTCTTCACCACGGCAACGGCATGGAGCAGGGCGCTGACCGGCGTCGGGGCCACCATGGCGGCCGGAAGCCAGGAGTGAAAAGGCATCAGGGCCGCCTTGGCAATCCCGGCCATGAAGAGGACAAAAATGACCGCGATAAGGGTATCGGACCCCTTCCCGGCGAGGATTCCCCCGGCGGTAAAATCCAGGGTGCCCGCCGCGGTGTAAGTGAGAAAGATCGCGGGCAACTGGAAGGCAATCGAGGTCCCCAGAAGATAGGTCAGATACCGCCTGGCGCCGCGGATTGCCTCCGGGGTCTCCTTATGGGCGACGAGGGGGAAGGTGCAGAGGGTGATGATCTCGTAAAATATAAAGGAGGTAAACAGATTAGCCGAAAAGGCCACCCCCATGGTGGCCGAAAGGGCCACGGCAAAGGCGGTGAAGTATCTGGTCTGGGCATGTTCATGGAGGGCGCGGACATAGCCGATGGAATAGAAGGAGGTAATGATCCAGAGGAACGAGGCGGTCACGGCAAAAAAGATTCCCAGGGGATCCACCCGGAAGGCGATGTCCAGGCCGGGGAAAACCGTCAGGAGATGATAGGAAAGGGTCTGTCCCGCCAGGACCTGGCGCAGCATCACGAGCACGAGAGAAAACTTCACGAGCGCGGCGGCGATCGTCCAGAACTCCCGGAGGTTGGGCCGGTCCTTGGACAGGCGGATCAGCCCCGCCGCGATGAGGGAAACAGCAATGACAAAAATGGGCAAAGGGGACTGGATCATTTCCATCACGGCGCCCCCAGGAGCATGATGGCCGCCTGCCGCGCGAGCCCTTCGGGGATAAAGGCCGCCACCCCGAAGAAGAGGAGGAGAAAGGCCATGATCATAATGGGGATCATCATCGCCCAGGGAACATGACAACGGTCTTTGGCATCCTCCGGATCATCGGGTTCATGGAAGTAGCCCCATTCGATGATCCGCCAGAAATATACGGCCGTCAGGAGGGAACTGACCAGAATTACCGGAATGAAATACCATCTTCCCGCCTCGAGGGCGCCTATCGCCAGATACCACTTGCTCACGAATCCCGCCGTGAGGGGTACGCCGACCATGGACAGACCGTAGATGGTAAAGACCAGCATGGTCAGGGGCATGGTTTTGCCTAAGCCCTTCCAGTCGGTGATGTGGTAGCGGTCCGTCTGGTAAATGATCACCCCGGCGAGGAGGAAGAGTCCTCCCTTCATCAGGGCATGGTTGAGCACATGCAGCAGGCTGCCCGTCAGGGCCGTCTCATTGGCCAGGGCAATCCCCAGGACGATGTAGCCGATCTGTCCGATACTCGAGTAGGCCAGCATCCGTTTGATATTCGTCTGCGCCAGGGCCATGACCGAACTGACCAGGATGGCAATCGGGGCAATGACGAAAAATATCTCCTGGATCGGCACGGCCTCGTAAACAAAGGCGGGGGTGAAAACGGTAAACATGACCCGCATGAGGGCGTAAAGGTTTACCTTCAGCACCGCTGCGGCCAGGATCGCGCTTACCGCCGAGGGCGCCAGCGAGTGGGCGCTGAGGAGCCAGGTGTGGAGCGGGAAAAGCGCAAACTTCAGGCCAAAGCCGATCACGAAGAAGACAAAGGCCGTGAGGACCACCCGGGAATGGTAAAGCTCCGGCAGCCGCTCCCGGAGATCGGCCATATTAAGGGTGCCCGTCACCATGTACAGGTGGCCGATCCCCAGGAGGACAAAGACGGCCCCCACGCTTCCCAGGATCAGATAATTGTAGCTCGCCACCACGGCGCCTTTTTTCTTCCCCACCGCCACCAGGGCATAACCGGAGAGTGAGGCGATTTCGAGGAAGACATAAACATTGAAGATATCGCCGGTGATGACCATCCCCAGCAGGCCCGTAATTAGGAGCAGGTAAAGGGCAAAGAAGTTAACCTCGCGCTCCGGGCCGATCTGTTTTTTCACATAGGGACCGGCAAAGATGGCGATCATCAAGGAGATGAAAGAAATAACGACCAGGATATAGCCCGAAAAATAGTCCACCACATACTCGATGCCCCAGGGCGGCGCCCAGCCCCCGAGCCAGTAACTGATTCGGCCTGCGGTCTGGACGGATATGAGCAGATCCAGGGAGATGGCAAAAGAGACAAAGGTGACCGCCATGGCGATATACCAGGCCCAGGCCCGCCTGATAATACCGCTGAAGAAGGTCAAGATGGCGCCGAAAAGGGGGATCAGGACTACCAGCACAGGAAAATGAAGTCTCATTCTGCACCCTGCTCCATTTTGGCAATCCGGTACTCATCAAGGGTGCCGTAAGTACGGTAGATTTTGATGGCCAGGGCCAACGCCACGGCGGTGACGCTGACGCCTACCACGATGGCAGTGAGGATAAGCACATGGGGAAGCGGGTTCGTATAGGTCACCGTCTCCGGGGTCAGGGCGCCATGGGCCCGGCTTAATAAGATAGGAGCGGTACTCCCCTCTCTTACGGCCATGGAGATATAGAAGAGGAAAACGGCGGTCTGAAAGATGTTGAGGCCGATGATCTTCTTGATCAGGTTTCCCTTGGCGATCATCGCGTAAAACCCGATCATCATGAGGGTGATATAGATCCAGTAGTTGTATTTTCCGGCAATCAGTTCAATCATCGCGTCTGGCCATCTCAAAAAAGAGGGTTATCATCACCGCCGAGACGGTGATCCCCACGCCGATTTCAATGCCATAGATCCCGAGCTGGCTGGCCAGGATTTCATTGCCGATCAACGGAAGCCGGTCATATTCCAGGTAAAGGCCACCACCCAGGATGCACAGGATGCCAATGGCGGCATAAATAAGCACCCCCGTGGGACTGAAGAAATCGCTCGCCTTCCGGGAAACCCTTTTACGTCCTTCGTCCAGGCCGAAGACCATGGCATAAAGGATAAAGCTTGCCCCCATGATCACCCCCCCCTGAAAA
>JAXMLI010000279.1:0-9776 GCA_034368785.1 Smithellaceae bacterium
TTTTTACGAGGGCGTCAATCTTGACGACGGGGTAAAGCCATGAGGTATAAGCACCTGTTAAGAGATCTGCTGCTGTCGGCGCTGGCCGAAGATCTGGGACCGGCGGATGTCACCACGGAGGCCATCGTCGGAGAGAATGAATCGGGGGTTGCCGAGGCGGTTGCCAAGTCGGAAATGGTGGCGGCAGGACTTTTTCTTTTCGAAGAGGCCTTTCTCTGCCTCGACCCCAGCATGGATGTCCACTGCCATGTCCATGAGGGAGACCTGGTTCAACGGGGAGATGTCCTGGTCAGTCTCGAGGGCAAGCTGCGGGCGATTCTATCCGCCGAGCGGGTGGCCCTGAATTTTCTCCAGCGTCTTTCCGGCATCGCCACCTTGACGAGAAGCTACGTCAACGCCGTGGCCGGCACGGGGGTAAAGATCCTGGATACGAGAAAGACCACCCCGGGCTTGCGGTCGCTGGAGAAATACGCCGTGACCGCCGGCGGGGGATACAACCACCGGTACGGGCTCCAGGACGGGGTCCTGATCAAGGACAATCACATCTGGGCCGCCGGGAGTATCGCCGGGGCGATCAGCCGCGCCCGCCGGGTCCATCATCTCCTGAAAATCGAGGTCGAGGTAAAAAACATCACAGAGCTGGAAGAGGCCCTTTCTGCCGGGGCCGACGTGATCATGCTGGACAACATGACGACCGACCAGATGACGGCGGCGGCGACCCTCGTGTCGGGCCGGGTCCCCCTCGAGGCCTCGGGCAATGTGACCCTGGCCAACGTGCGGGCCATCGCGGCCACCGGGGTGAATTTCATCTCCGTGGGCGCCCTGACCCACTCGGCGCCCGCGGCGGATATCTCGCTGCTTCTTAGGAGCTGAGCGAGGCTGACAGCCCGGGGACATGTTCCGGAAGCCCGCAGGGATCGGAACCTGTCCCCGGAAAGAAGGAAATTAGGGGTTCATCATGCTTTTAGTCATCGACGTGGGAAACACAAACACAGTGCTCGGCCTGTACCGGGAGGATGAACTCATCCATGACTGGCGGATCCGCACCGTCCCCGACCTGACGGTGGATGAGTACGGCATGCTCATCTACAATCTTTACAAGTCCAGCGGCATCGGCGAGAGGGAAATCGACGCCATCATCATCTCCTGCGTGGTCCCGCCGATGCTGAACATCCTGGAACCCCTGTGCGAAAAGTATTTTCATCTCAAGCCCCTGATCGTGGGACCGGGGATCAAGACCGGGATGCCCATCTTTTATGACAACCCCCGGGAGGTGGGAGCGGACAGGATCGTAAACGCCGTGGCGGGATTCGAAAAATACCACCGGCCGCTGATCATCGTCGACTTTGGCACTGCCACGACCTTTGACTACGTCTCTTCGAGGGGAGAATACCAGGGCGGCTGCATTGCCCCGGGGATTATGATCTCCACAGAGGCCCTCTTCCAGCGGGCGGCCAAACTGCCCCGGATAGAGCTCTCCCGCCCGAAGACGATTGTCGCCAAGGATACGGTGAGCAGTATGCAGGCCGGCATCATGTTCGGCTATGCCGGGCTGGTGGACGGCATTGTGGAACGTATGAAGGAAGAGGTCGGGGAGGACCCGCTGGTGCTGGCCACGGGCGGACTCGCCCGGGTGATCGCCCCGGAGACCAGAAGCATCAATATCGTCGATGAATCGCTCACCCTGGAAGGGCTCCGGATCATCTATCTGCGCAACTGCAAGTAGGGGCACGGCATACCGTGCCCCTACCAAATATGACGGACTCGTAAAAAGTCGGAAAAGCCTTGAATTCAGGACGGCTTCGTAAAAAGGCCCCCCGCCTCCGCGGGGGCAGGCTGCGGCAAGGCGCGCAAATCCTAAGGAATGAGGCGTCGGGGGAGGGGGCTTGTTCCGGAAGCCCAAAGGGATCGGAACGTGTCCCCGGAACACGCCGCAAGCCTGCCCCCGCGAAGGCGGGGGAGGGATGCAGCGCAACTAGAGCATCCGGACTTTTTACGAAGTCGTCAAATATGAGGAGCAGCAATGGACAGCATGCAGACATTCCGGGAAGCAGTGGCAAATCCCCTCGCTTATGCGGAGGAATATCACCGGACCAAGGACCGGCCCCTGATGGGCTATCTCTGTTCATACGCGCCCGAAGAGCTGATCCTGGCGGCAGGACTTCACCCTTTCCGGCTCTTCGGCGCCAGGGGGAATATCCACCGGGCCGACGCCCATCTGCAAAGCTACTGCTGCTCCCTGGTCCGGGGCGTCCTCGAGGAGGCCCTCGCGGGCAAGCTCGGTTTCCTCGCGGGGGTTATCTTCCCCCATACCTGCGATTCGATCCAGCGTCTGTCCGATATCTGGCGGCTCCAGGCGATCACCCCCTTTCACGCGGATCTGGTCCTGCCGGTCAAGCTCAACACGGAAAGCGCCAAAATTTATCTCCGGGAAGTCCTGTCCAGACTGAAAAGTGAACTCGAGGCCTGGCGGGGGATAACCATCACCGAAGATGATCTCCGGGGGGCCATCGCGGTCATGAACAGGGTCAGGCGGGGTCTCCAGGACATATTTGAACGGCGTTCGGTCTCGCCCGGGATTCTCAGCGGTGCCGACCTCCAAAGCATCGCCCGGGCCTCCTTCCTGCTGGATCGCCGGGAACTGTCGGACCAGCTCGCCCGGATCGGGGATGACCTGAGGGGAAAAGGCAACGGGACTGTGGATAATGGCCGGAAGCGACTCGTCCTGGCCGGCGGATTCTGCGATCTTCCCGAGATATACGGGATCATCGAGGAGGCCGGGGCGGATGTGGTGGGTGATGACCTCTGCACCGGCGCCCGGGCCTATGGCGGCATGATCGACGAAGACAAGGAGCCGCTCCTGGCCATGACGGAGAGATACCTGACGCGCCCCTGCTGCCCGGCCAAGCATCAGGGCCTCACAGGTCGCGGGGAGCACCTCCTGCGGCTGGTCCGAGAGAAGGAGGCGGACGGGGTGGTCTTCACCTGGCTCAAATTCTGTGACCCCCACGCCTTTGACTATCCCTATCTCAAGGCATTTCTCGACCAGGCAGGCATCCCCTCCCTCGTCCTGGAGCTCGAGGACCAGCTGCCGGGCGAGGGCCAGCTGCAAACGCGGTTTGAGGCCTTTATAGAGACAATTTAAGTTTGTTTCGGCGCGTTACGCTTCGCTAGCGCACCCTGCACCTGTGGTTTTTGTACTTCCCCCTTTAAGGGGGAGGTTAGGAGGGGGATGGGGTTTCTCGTGGCACCGCGGTCATTTGACCCCATCCCCACCCCGACACCGCCCTTGAAGGGGAGGGAGTTTTCGGGCAGTGCATTTCTACAAGTTAACAAAAAGCGCAGGGAGGAACGGGATGGAAAACAAGGAGATACCGAAGATCAGGGCGGTCAAACGGATGAAGGAGATCATGACCGCCTATTATATCGAGGCCAAGACCGCCCGGGACAGCGGCAAAAAGGTCGCTTGGATCACCAGTGGCGGCCCCGTAGAACCCCTGATCGCCATGGATATCATCCCTGTCTATCCGGAAAATCACGGGGCGATGATCGGCGCCAGCAAGATGGGGGTCGATCTCTGCCAGAAGGCAGAGGCCATGGGCTACGCCCCGGATCTCTGTTCCTACGCCCGGGCCGACATCGCCTGCGCCCCCATTGACGGCGGCCCGATTGGCGGGTTGCCCCGACCGGACATGCTGATCTGCTGCAACAACATCTGCGGTACCGTTTTAAAATGGTACGAGGTGCAGGCCCGGTTCTTTGGGGTGCCCCTTTTCATCCTGGATACGCCCTTTTGCCATACCGCCTTCACCCCGGAGGCGAAGAAATATGTCCTTTGCCAGATCAAAGAATACATCCAGTTTCTCGAAACGACGACCGGCAGGCAGTTCGATCACGACCGGATAAAGGAAGTGGGGAGACTCTCCCTTCAGGCCCAGCGGCTCTGGCAGGCGGTACTGGATATGTCCATGAACAAACCGGCGCCGCTCAGCGCCTTTGACGCCTTTTTTCACCTGGCTCTGATTGTGACCCTGAGAGGCACCCAGATCGCAGTGGATTATTATCAGGAACTCCTGGCGGAGATCCGGGAACGTGTGGACAAGGGCATCGGCGCAATCCCCACAGAACGCTACCGCCTCCTCTGGGATAACCTTCCTGTCTGGTACCGGACGAAATGGCTGTCGGAAAAATTCTCCTCCCTCGAGGCCTGCCTCGTGGCCGACACCTATACCTCGGCCTGGTGCGGTTCCCTGAAATACATCAACGAGGATAATTTCCTGGATTCGATGGCCGAGGGCTATTCCCGGATATACCTGAATATCGGCATTGACGAAATGGCCAAAGAGATCATCGGGATGATTGACAAGTATCAGGTTGACGGCCTGGTAATGCATTCCAACCGGAGTTGCAAGCCTTACTCCTTCGGCCAGTACGATATCCAGCGGATCATCCGTGAACAAACGGGCATCCCCTCTCTGATCATCGAAGCGGATATGGTGGACGAGAGAAACTTCTCCGAGGCCCAGGTGGATACCCGGATCGAGGCCTTCATGGAACTGCTGGGAGGGAATAAAACGGCTCTCGCCGGCTAGTTTTTTTGCGTCATCCTTAGATTCACTTTTTGGTTCGGTTTTTATTCCTCCCCTTGAAGGGGAGGGAGGCTGTAGGATGGGCAAAGCGGAGCGTGCCCATCACGGAATCGCCAGCGAAATTGATGGGCACGCTGAGGCTTTGCCCATCCTACACCTAACAGCCTACAGCCTAACAGCCTGAGTATTTACTGACATTGCTAATTCAGAAAGGATAAACCATGGGACTGCTCAAACTGCTCATTAATGATCCCCTGACCTTTGTCCTGCTGGCGTTACCGCTTCTTTATTCCATCATCATCCACGAACTCGCCCACGGCTGGGTCGCCTTGCGAATGGGCGATCCGACGGCGAAATACCTGGGCCGGTTGACCCTGAACCCCCTGAAGCATCTGGACCCTGTGGGAACCCTCATGCTTTTTATTTTCGGTTTCGGCTGGGCCAAGCCTGTGCCGGTAAACCTCGCCAACATCTCCGACCAGCGCGGGGGATTGATCCTGGTTTCGTCGGCGGGGATTATCGCCAACATCATCTTCGCCTTTATCGGGGTACTCCTATATCGCCTGCTCGACCCGGCGCCCTCTGGGGCCGCCGGGGTCATGCTCTACTACTTCACCCAGATCAACATCATCCTGGCCGCCTTCAACCTGATCCCCATTCCCCCCCTTGACGGCTCGAAAATCCTGGCGGGTTTCTTGCCCGTGAGTATGCAAAACACCCTGGCCCGGGTGGAACCCTATGGCTTTTTCCTCATCATCGGACTTCTCTATCTCGGGGCGCTCAATCCCCTGATTTCCCTCTTCCGCCGGATCATCGTCGCCATAATTGAGCTATTCCTGCCCTGAGGCATTTTTGGTCTGGAGGAGTGGCCTGTCGCCAGCGCCAGCCTGTCCTACCGCCATGTTATCCTGGGCGCAAGACGCAGGGGCAGCCGGTGGTAGTCATACTTCCGATAGCCCAGCATCAGGGAGCCAAAGCATTGATGCCCCGCCGGCAGTTGCAGGGCCTCCGTCATGGGCGGAAAGAAGCTTGAGGCTGCCATGAAATAACCGGCCCAGCAGCCGCCCAGTCCCAGGGCGGTGGCGGCCAGTTCAAGCTGGGTCAGGGCAATCGTGCAGGCCGCCGGGGCCATTCTATTGTCCTTCTCCGCATGGGCGATTACCAGTGCAGGGGTATTCCGGAGAAAGACATCGCGACCGGCTTCCCAGCCGGACAGCGTCCGGTCCATGTGCATGGACAGGGCGTACTCACGCATCTGGGCGATCATCCATCTCATCCAGTCGGCCACGATGGATGCAAGCTTGTGCAGTTCCTCCCGGTCGCTTAAAACCAGCCATTCGACGCACTGGGAATTGTGACCGGTGGGGGCGTGGCTGGCGAGATCAATCAGCCGCCGGAGGGCATCTTGCGGCACCGCCTGCTTTTTATATGCCCGGATTGACCGGCGGGCCCGCAGGAAATGCTCGCATTGATCGATCGTCAAGCGGAGGTCCGGCCGGACCGGGGGACAGCTCTCCACAGGCATTTCCCTGTGGGACAGGCTGGCCGTGGGACATACCGCCACACAATGGCCGCAGCGGATGCACAAATCCTCTGCCCCGTCGATCGGCCGGGGATATTCCCCTTTGGGAAAAGAGATCAAGGCCGCCGGACAGGAAGCCACGCAATGGCCATCCCTGATACAGGTACTCTTATTAACCTCGAACAATTCCACCAGGAATACCTCCCTTTCGTCAAAAATGTTGCTTTTATTATCGGTTAGTCTATACACTTCATCCCGATCCCCGGCAACGGGAAATAACCAGACAAGGGTAAAGATTCAGTTACAGGGGGAGCCAATTGCAAGACGCAGGGTAAAGACGGCCACGACTTCGCTAGGCCCTCCAAAAGGCGCCGAAAATGGCATGTTTTGGAGACTGGAGGGACGCGCTCCGTCGCGTCCGCAGGAGTTTTGCAAGAGACTCATGGGCAGGCAATGTTCGTCTTAACACCGCCACTGAAGACTGAATCTTTACAGACAAGGGGGTAGATATTTATATGGGAACACTTGAAATCCTGGCGTTGATCGTAATCCTGATTTCGATAGTCAAGCTGGTCTTTGTCTTCGTAGACCTTCGGTCCTGGCTTGGTTTCACGAGGCGGCTTTACGCGAAGCCCACCCGGATCGCTCTGATTTCTCTGGTCCTGGCGGTTTTTGTCCTTTTCCTCCTGATCCTCTCGGGCCTTACCATCGTGCAGATCCTGGCCGTATGCCTCTTTTTCGTTCTCCTCGTCGCCGCCGGCTTTGCCCCCTACTACACCAAAATCCTGGATCTTTTCGGGGATCTGGATCTGACTGCCGCCATGAAGAATCAGTGGCACTACCTCGCCCTTTGGATAATCCTGATGGGCTGGGGCCTGGTGGAAATTCTGAGGACAGCGGGAGGTTAACCGGAGGCATATAAACAAGGTTCCCGATGAGAGCAATCAAGCTCTGGCAAGGACTGAAACCTAAAAATAACATTGACATGGCCTATGATTTGCCATAGATAACCGCCGGTGGCCGGGAGTACCATTTAGATACTTTTCATTACCCTCCCGGAGTTGGGGGGGAAATAATCGTCAGCGATAATAACCATTAAAAACACGAAGGAGGAGGAATCTATGGTAAAGAGATGGAGAAGTTTTGTTTTTACCCTGGTTGCGGCAGTGGTCTTTTTCGCCCTGCAGGCCAGTCCGGCACTGGCCCAGAAGATTGAGCTTCAGTTCTGGCACGGGCTTTCCCAGCCGCTGGGCGGGATGCTCGAAAAGATCGCCGCTGACTTCAGTGCGTCTCAGGACAAGTACCATGTCAACACCACCTTCAAGGGATCATATCCCGATACGATGGTCGCCGCTATCGCCGCCTTCCGGGCCGGCAATGCCCCGCACATCGTCCAGATGTTCGAGGTGGGCACCGCCACGATGATGGCCGCCCGGGAAGCCATCAAACCCCTGCACGAAATCATGCGAGAGTCGGGCGTTCCCTTTGATACCAGGGCCTATGTCCCGGCGGTGCGTGGCTACTACAGCCTCCCTGACGGCCGGATGATGTCCATGCCCTTCAACAGCTCCACGGCCGTGATGTTCTACAACAAAGACGCCTTCCGCAAGGCCGGGCTGGACCCCGAAAAGCCCCCGCGCACCTGGGTGGAACTCCGGGCGGCCGCCCAGAAGATCCGGGCGGCTAATGCCGCCAATGTGGGCTTCACCGCGGCCTGGCCGACCTGGACCCAGTTTGAACAGTTCAGCGCCGTCCATGACACCCCGCTCGCCAGCAGGGCGAACGGGATGGAAGGGATGGATGCCGTCCTCTCTATCAACAGCCCCCTTCATGTCCGTCACGTCCAAACCCTGGTCGACATGCAGAAGGAAGGCTCCTTCAAGTACGGCGGCCGTGACTCCGCGGCGGACGCCCTCTTCCCCTCCGGCGAGGCGGCGATTATCCATGCCTCTTCCGGACTGCGGGCCAGGATTGTCCGGGAAGCCAAGTTTGACTGGGGCGTGACGATGCTGCCCTACTATGACGATGTAAAGGGCGCCCCGAAAAACTCCATCATCGGCGGGGCCAGTTTCTGGACCATGACGGCGCCCAAACGGACCGCCGACGAGTACCGGGGGGTGGTGGAGTTCTTCCGGTTCATCAGCCAGCCCGATGTGGTGGCCAAGTGGCACATGGAGACCGGCTTCCTGCCGATCACCTTCGGCGGCTTCGAGCGGACCCAGGCTTTGGGATACTACCAAAAGAATCTCGGGGCCGATATCCCCTACCGCCAGCTTACCAGAAGCGAACCGACGGAAAACTCCCGGGGCCTGCGGCTCGGGAACATGCCGGAAATCCGCGTGGTGATCCAGGAAGAACTGGAAAAGGCCCTCCAGGGTACGCAGACGGCGCAGCAGGCCATGGATAGCGCCGTGGCCAGGGGAAACGTGATCCTGCGAAACTTCGAGCGAACCAACCGCTGAGTTCGTTGCTCAGGTGGATAGACTGTAGGTGGACGAGAGTGGACGATGTGGACAAAATCTGTCCACCAAGTCCACATCGTCCACCAGCGTCCACTCCCGTCCACCGGGGCGCAGTTACCTATCGTCCTGAATCGGGGGGCCGGGCAAAGGCTCCCCGATTACCATAGGGGGAATCGATGCAACGCCGGGTCATCTTCAACAACAAACTGCTGCCCTATTTGCTCCTCGCGCCGCAGCTTGCCATAACCATCGTCTTTTTCTTCTGGCCGGCCCTTCAGGCCATTTTCCAGTCCCTGCTCCGACAGGATCCCTTCGGCCTCCGGACCGAGTTCGTCTGGTTCGAAAATTTTGCCATTGTTTTATCCAATCCCCTTTACCTCAGTTCGGCGAAGACCACCTTTATTTTTGCCTTTTCCGTCACCGCCCTGGCGATGACGTCCGCCTTACTCCTGGCCTTTATGGCCGATAAGCATATACGGGGCGCCGGCGCCTACAAAACCCTTTTGATCTGGCCCTACGCCGTGGCGCCGGCGGTAGCGGCAGTACTCTGGCTTTTTATCTTCCATCCCAACATCGGCTACCTGGGACGGGCCATGAGGGAATTCGGTATCCCCTGGGATTACAAACTCAACGGGGGTCAGGCCCTCTTCCTGGTCATTCTGGTGGCGTCCTGGAAGCAGGTAAGTTACAATTTCCTATTCTTTCTGGCCGCATTGCAATCCATCCCGAAGTCCGTACTCGAAGCGGCCTCCATTGACGGGGCAAGCTCGACCAGACGTTTCTGGACCATCGTCTTCCCCCTGATTTCTCCCACATCTTTCTTTCTCCTCATGGTAAACATGGTCTATTCCTTCTTCGACACCTTCGGCGTGATCCACGCCCTCACGGGCGGGGGACCGGGCAAGGCCACGGAAACGCTCATCTACAAGGTTTACTCTGACGGGGTGCTATTTCTCGATCTCGGCGGTTCCTCCGCCCAGTCGGTGATCCTCATGATTATCGTGATCGGCCTCACGGCCATCCAGTTTCGCTATATTGAAAGGAAGGTCCATTACTGATGACGACTCCGCAAAAAGTCCGGATGCTGCGTTGCGCTGCATCCCTCCTCCGCCTTCGCGGGGGCAGGCTTGCGGCGTGTTCCGGGGACACGTTCCGATCCCTTCGGGCTTCCGGAACATGTCCCCGACGCCGCATTCCTCGGGA
>JAXMLI010000280.1:0-4141 GCA_034368785.1 Smithellaceae bacterium
TGCTTGATTTCATCTTCCATGAACACCTCCGGATTTGATTTGGTGTTCACAGAATGACATCTGCGACTATTCGATTGTCAAAGAACTTTGTTCACGATGTCATGGCACAAAAAAGCGTTAACGATGTCGTGGCACTCAACAGGTAACTACTCAGGAGTCAGAATTCAGGAGTCAGAATAATAACAGGGTATTTTTCCCTTAGCCTCCTGACTTTTTCCAGTCACGAAAAGCCTGGTCGGGTGCCTTTCTCATTCTAACCCCTACCTCTTCCTCGTAACCCCCACCTGGTCACAGAAGGCGGCCACGGGACATCTGCCGCAAAAGGGAGAGACCGGACGGCAGATGGAGCGGCCAAAGGCCACCATCAGGGTATTATAGTCATGCCAGAGGGAGCGGGGGAGCTTCTCCCGGAGGGCAAACTCGCTTTCATCGGGCGTCTTCGTGCGGATAAAGCCCAGACGGTTGGAAATTCGATGCACATGAATATCCACACAGATCGCGTCCTGGTGATATCCCAGCGCCAGCACCAGATTGGCGGTTTTTCTTCCCACCCCCTTGAGAGTCAGGAGGTCCTCCAGCGTATCGGGCGCCCGCGAGCCGAAGCGGTCTATCAGTTCCCGGCAGACCCGGCGGATCGTGGCGGCCTTTGTCCGATAAAACCCCACCGGGAAGATGACCCGGGCAATCTCCGCCTCCGGCAGGGCATACATCTCCTCCGGGGTCTTCGCCAGGGCAAACAGTCGAGGCGCGGCCAGGGCGGTAACTTCATCCTTCGTACGAAGGCTCAGGATCGTGGCGATAAGGATCAGAAACGGATCGGGGGACTCGGTCTCGGCCAGTTGGGAGATCACCGGCGGTCCCAAGTCCTGGCCGGAGAGAATGGCCATCACCGTCGAAATGTTCGCGTTTTTCATGGGGTGTTTTAGTGTAACTGCTCAGGCTATCCGGTTCGCAGTCCAAGGTCCACGGTTATTCCGCCTACGGCGGGGTCATGCTTCCTTTTTTCTTGAAGCCATGCACAACCGCACTCACGACAGAGGCCTAAAGCCCCGATCTCCCTCCATGAAGGTGCGGCCTGAAGCCCCAATCTCCCTCCCCTTCAAGGGGAGGGTCGGGGTGGGGATGGGGTGAAACAGCCGCGCCACAAGAAACCCCATCCCCCTCCTAACCTCCCCCTTGAAGGGGGAGGAATTAAGCAGTACCCCTTCCAAGGCCTCCTTGAGGGGGGAGGAATTAAGCAGTACCCCTCCCAAGGCCCCCGTGAGGGGGGGGGAACAAGCCCCGAACACCAAAGGTATTTAGGGATGAAGCGCAACCAGGCATCCGGACTTCTTACGAAGTCGATCAGTTGTACCCTTCTTCGTAGGCCAGGATATCCAGGTGCAGCGTGGCGATATCTTCCACATCCAGGTTCACGAGGTCGGCGCTATCCCGGAAATCCACCATCTTGATATATCTGTTGCAGGAATTGCATACATCCACCCGGTATCTCTCTTCGCCCTCGATGGTGAAATAGGCGAGGGACTGGTAATCCTCGTTGCCGCAGAAGGGGCATTTCACCGGATCGAAAGTCCACTTAAAGCCGCATTGGTAACAAAAAAGATGCCGGGTCTCGTCATCGTCCTTGATTTCACCGATCTTCGGCTCCCTCCCGCAGATGGGGCAATAGCCTTCGGCCCAATCAAGGGAACGAATGAGAACGCCGTATTTCTCCGTAACCAGCTCCAGTTCCGGCCGGAGGCATTCTTCCAGCAGCAGGTCGATCAGTTCGAAGGAGATAACGGAGTCGTCTTCCTCCGGCTCATCCTCTGTCTCCAGCCGGAAGGTGTCTCGCAGGAGCTGTTCAAAATCAATGGTCCCGGAGATGATCCCCCGGGATAGATCGCCTGTCTGGCCGGGACTCATCTTCTCGGCGACTTCCAGCAGCCTTAGAAAGTACCCCTTAGGTTTCGTGAAATCAAATTTGACCTGCGTGAAGTCGATCAGGGGGAGACCGCACTTGATCTTGACGGGGATCAGCCGTTCTTCGATAGGAAAGAGGATTTTGTCGATGCCTTTTTGATATTCCTGCCGGAGAATCAGGATGTCTCCAAGGATATCCAGGAGCTCGTTGTAATGGGGACTTGCGGCCTTGTATGTTTCTATTGTTTTGAGTGCCTGGGTCAGACGATGCAGCATTGAGGTAATCTCCCGTTTTTTCGCGACCACACCTGTCCCTCTGCGGCGAGTGTGATCCAGCCAGGCGGGCCTTTTTGATGGCCCGTATATCTATATTCTTCAGGAAGGTCAAGGTTATATTTGAGGTGGGGTTTGAAAAATACTTGCATTAACCATGGGGTTGTTTTATACAGGTGCCCGCTCGATGTGGGCATGATCATTAGGAGATGCCCGTGGCCTGGCTGCCGGCGGCGAGGGAACTTGCCTGCACGATAGTGAATCGTCAGATGTGATGGGGTAACATGAGTTTCATCCTGACCTCCTTGATAATGTTTGCCTTCTGGGTCATCCTTTCGGGTGAATTCACCCCGCTCCTGCTTGGTTCAGGCGTTGCGGCCAGCCTCTTTGTGGCGTACCTTTCCCACGACCTCCTGATCGGTCCGATGGAGGTGGCGAGAAAGGTCCGCGACCTGGGCCGGTTCATGAAATATCTTCCCTGGCTTTTCTGGCAGGTCATTCTGGCCAATCTGGATCTGGTTTATCGTGTTCTGCACCCCAAAATGCCCATCGACCCGGGCTTTATCACCTTTAAAAATGAGTGCGAGACGGAAATCGGCATGGTTACCCTGGCCAACTCGATCACCCTCACCCCGGGAACGGTGACGGTGGATGTAACTGACCAGGAGTTTATCGTCCATGCGATTGCCCGGGGACCGGCAGAAGATCTGCTCAAGGGCGAGATGATGAACCGGGTGAAGAGAATCGGAGCCAACTGTGCTTGAAACGGCGGCCATAATCGTGGTGTTGGCGATGGCCCTGGTCTTGTACCGGGCCATTAAGGGGCCGAGGCTGTACGATCGGGCCCTGGCGGTTAACGTAATCGGCACCAAGACGGTGGTGCTCCTGGCCTTGATCGGGTTCATCTATGATCGGCCGTATTTTCTCGATATCGCGCTGGTTTACGCCCTGATCAACTTCATTGCGACCATCGCCATCCTGAAATACAGAGAGACGGGAGGATTGGGCTAGGGGGTTTTCGGCGGCGCGGGAAACTTGATAGTCCCTGAGATATTATTGTGGAGATCAGATTAATTATATCCGGCATTTTCCTCCTCCTCGGCTGTTTCCTCGTCCTGGTGGCCTCCATCGGCATTGTCCGCTTTCCCGATTTTTATACCCGGATGCATTCCGCCGGAAAGAGCGATACCTTAGGGCAGCTCCTGGTCCTTCTGGGCCTCATGATCTATGAGGGGATGTCGCTGGTATCGGTCAAACTCCTTTTAATAGTTGCCTTTATTTTCGTCTGCAATCCCACGGCCACCCACGCGCTCGCCAAGGCCGCCTACTTATCGGGGCTCCGGCCCTGGACCAGGGAGGCGACAAAGGATGATAATTGACTTTGTCCTGCTCTTCTTTCTGGTGATTTTGGCCGTGTCGGCGGTATCGATGAGGGATCTTTTGAGTTCCGTCATGATCCTCGGGGCCTACAGCCTTATGATGGCCCTTTTGTGGACCAGGTACAATTCGGTGGATGTGGCCTTTACCGAGGCCGCCGTCGGGGCCGGCATCACCACGGTTCTGCTTATCGCCGCCCTGAGCCGCACCATGCGGGGGGAGGAAGAACCGGAAGCGGAGGCAGAGGGCGTCTTCCCCTGGTTTTCCCGGATTACCCGGCTGATCCCCCTCTGCGTAGTCATCCTGACCGGCGCCGTCCTGATTTACGGCACCCTGGACATGCCGAAGTTCTCCGACCCCGCCGCCCCGGCCAACCTCCATGTTGCCCCGTATTACATCGAAAAATCCGTTCCGGAAACAGGATCGATCAACTTTGTCACGGCCATTCTGGCCAGTTATCGCGGTTATGACACACTGGGCGAGGTGACGGTGATCTTTACCGCCGGGATCTGCGTACTCATTTTGCTGGGCGAAAGCGGGCGGGACGCCCGCGCTCCCAGACGGAAAATGTAATCATAAGGACCGTTTC
>JAXMLI010000281.1:0-4068 GCA_034368785.1 Smithellaceae bacterium
CGAAAATAGAACAAAAAACCCTGTAAAATCAGCAAATGCCTATTTTCATGCTTCGTGGTGACCCACGGGGCGTGGGGTTTTTTTACGAAGTCGTCAATATTTGGTTCAGGCTACAAGCCTGAACCAGCGCCAAGCGCAGGAATTTGATGTTCTGTTACCATCCCTCGGGGATCTTTCCCTTGCTCATAAGCATCCTGAACGCCTTGTGCCAGAAAATCGCCTCCCGCCTTTTCGGTTCAAAAGACCAGGGGGAACCCCGGAATCTGCCGTACCGTAAAAGATCAATCCATTCCCCGCTCGGGTCGAGGTCTCGCCCTTCCTGGCTGGTTGGCTAGGTCTTCACCTGGCGGAACAGATACAGGGCGAAGAGGGCGAAGATCATATTGGCCAACCAGGCGCCCAACAGGGGCGGGATGGTTCCCGATCGGCCCAGGGACATGGAAAAGGCAAAGATTATCCAATAGGAGAAACCGACGACGATTCCGGTCCCCACACTTCGGGCCAGGGCGCCGCTTCGCTCCGTTTTCAGGGAAAAGGCCACGCCGATCAGGGCCAGGAGGATACTGACAAAACTGAAGGCCGGTTTTCCGTGCCAGTCGGCCAGGTAGCTCGTGGCGTCATAACCTTCCCTCCTGATCTTGTCGATATATTGTTTCAACTCGAAGTATCCCATCTTGTCGGCGCTCTTCTGCAGGGTCAGGAAGTCTTCCGGTTTCTCGGGCAGATCAAGGATGGTTTCTTCCCGGCGCTCGATTACCGGTGATTCTCCCGGGCTGAACCGGGTGATCAAGAGCCCGTAAAAATGCCAGCGGCCCTCTTGCCAAACGGCCCGTTGGGCGTCCAGGCGCCTGGTAAGATTGAACCCGGCATCAAATTCATTCACCGTAAAACCGTAGATGGTATTGCTCAGGGGCTCAAAAATGCGGAAATTATAGATGCCCGCTTTGCCTCGATACCAGATTTCATTCTGGGTAAAGGCGCCCAGGGGTTGTTGTTTTTGGATTTCCACCCGGATGATCCGGTCAATATTCTCGTTGGCCTTGGGGGTGACAAATTCCGTGAAGAGAAAAAACAACATGGAGAAGGCCACAGCGACTGCAAGAACGGGCGCGGCTATGCGATAAACGCTGATGCCGTTGGCCTTCATCGCGGTAATTTCATGGTTTGTCGAGAGGGCGCCGAAGGTGGTCAGGGTGGCAATGAGAAAGGCCGCCGGGGCAATTATGGAAATAAGCATCGGGAGGGCAAAGAGGAAATATCTGAACATCTGCTGGAGCGAGGCGTCATTGCTGAGGAACATCCGTATTTTTTCGAAGAAGTCCACAATTACCGACAGGATGAGAAAGGCGACAAGAAAAAGGAGGAGGGACCGCAAAAATTCTCTGACTATGTATCGGTCAAGGGTTTTCATTTCGCCGACCCCTCCGGGGGCTTCAGGATATTCCTGAACCGTGCCGGCATCGCAAGGGACAGGTGGATCTCCCGCTCGGCCAGGAAGAAGAGGGCTGTTCCCAGTGTGAAGAAAAGGAGGTTCGGCGTCCAGGTGCCCAGCCAGATCGGAATCCACCCCTTTTCCACCAGCGCGTCCCCCGACATCTGTATCAGGTAGTAGCAAAGGACGATAAGCAGGCTGATGGTCAACCCTCGCGCTTTCACCGAGCGATGCGCCCGGATGCTCAAAGGAATGCCCAGGAGACCGAAGACGATACAGGATACGGGGATGGTGAAGCGCTTGTTCAGTTCGAGGGCCGCCTCCCGGTAGGCCTGGAGATTCTGTCCGGCTGATTTCATCTTTTGCCACAGGTCGAGGATGGTCATTTCCGGCAGGGTTGGCCCGGGGATTACGCCGGCATCCGTCAGGCTGGCGCCCAGATTGAGCTGGACATCGTAGGACCGGAATTCCATCCGGCGATAGGAATTCAATTTAGCGTCCACCAGGTGGAGGCTCCCATTTTCCAGCCGCAAGAATACCACTTTTGAGCCGGGGTCGGATACCAGATAGGCCCTTTTCGCGTAAAAGGTGCCTGGTTCGTCGATCAGGCGACGATCGGAGATGATCACCCCTTCCATGTAATTGCCATGGGGGGGAATGGTTTCCGCATAGATAAGTATCCCATGGAAATAACTATTGAATACCTTCTCTTTGATCCCGATGCTCGCCTTCTGCATGGCCAGTTGGAAAAGAAGATTTTTCGTGGCCCGGTTACCGTGGGGGAAGAGGACCATCCCCACCAGGGCGGTAAGGAAAAAGAGGACAAGCGCCATCGAACCCACGGCGGGCAGGAGCCGGGTCAGGCCGACGCCGGCGGCCTTGAGCGCCACGAGCTCGTTGTCCGCCGAGATGCGACCGATTCCCACGAGGATGGAGATGAGGAAAGAGATGGGCAAGGTGAAGATAAGGAAAGAGGGCAGGAGATAAACAAAGAGTTTTGTGACGTCAAGAAGACCCAGTCCCTTGTTTATGATCAAATCCATCAACTGGAGAATCTTGCCCATGAGCAGGACAAAGGTCAGGATGAACAGAATTAATATAAATAACTGAGCGATCTCTCTCAGAATGTAGCGATCGATGGTGCGGTACATTTAATGCCGTCAGCCTCGTAAATTATCATGATCCATTATGGATGCGGGGCGAAACAGTAGCAGGAAATTGAGGTCCTTGACAAGGTTCTTTTTGGGACCATTTCTTTTGGAATGGGCGGAATTGGGATTGACAGTAATGACCAAGATGTGTGATGAAATGGCGCCTCAATCCGGGGAAGAACTCTTTTGCTTCAGGGAAGATGTAATGAAAGTTGACACCATGCGGAGGATTGACCGCTACTTGGGCATCCCCTTATGTTTCCTCCTATCCATACCAGTTATCCTCTGTCGCCTTCTGGCCAGGAAGGAGACCGGCCGGCCAAAGAAAGCCCTCTTCATCGAACTCTCCGAGATGGGAAGCGCAATTCTGGTCGATCCGGCCATGCGCTATCACAGGGAGCGGGCGGGTGGTGAGGTGTTTTTTGTCATCTTCAAGAAAAATAAACCAAGCCTCGGGTTGCTGGGGACGGTGCCCGAGGAGAATATCTTTACCATCCGGGAAAATAATCTCTTCGCCTTTGCCGTCGATACGCTGAAATTCCTCCGCTGGACCAGGAAAAGGGGCATAGATTCCGTCGTTGATCTGGAACTCTTCTCGCGCTTTACCGCGCTCCTGACTATTATCAGTGGCGCCCGGCATCGGGTGGGGTTCCACGCTTTCCACAACGAGGGACTCTACCGGGGATCATTCCTGACCCATCGGGTGAGCTACAATCCCCATCTGCACATTTCCCTGAATTTCATGGCCCTGGTTTACGCGCTTCACGCGCCCACCGAGGAGATACCCTATACAAAGGCGGCGATCCCTCAGGGACAGGTGACCTTGAAGAAGGCGGTTATTCCCGACGCGGAGAGGGAAGGGCTGCGCCAGGCGGTAAGGAGCCATTATCCGCCCTACCGGGCAGACATCCACCGGATCGTCCTGATCAATCCCAACGCGAGCGAGCTCCTGATCCAGCGCCGCTGGCCCCCCGAGAATTACGTGGCCCTGATCAAGATGATCCTGGCGAAAAACGAAAGGATTCTGGTCTTGATCACCGGCGATCCCCGGGAGCGGGCCGAGGCGGAAGGTATCCGTCTGGCGGTGGACCATCCCGCCTGCGTGAATTTTGCCGGCGCCGTCAAATTCTCCGAGCTGACGGCCCTTTACAGCATCAGCGAGTTTATGGTGACCAATGACTCGGGACCCGCCCATTTCGCCGCCGTGACAGATATGCCGACCTACGTGTTCTTCGGCCCGGAGACCCCGCTTCTTTACGGTTCCCTGGGAGAGACGACCCCCATTTACGCCGGATTTGCCTGCTCGCCCTGCGTCAGCGCCTCTAACCATCGGGAAACCCCCTGCCGGGATAACAAATGCCTCCAGGCGATAGTTCCGGAGCAGGTTTTCGCGATGATCAGACCCGCCTTGGAGAAGCTCGGATGATTGACGAACCCGTAAAAAGTAGAAAAATGAGCCAAATGCGACGGCTTCGTAAAAAGCTC
>JAXMLI010000282.1:0-4896 GCA_034368785.1 Smithellaceae bacterium
GGGCCATCTGCTCTACTATAAGAGTTGTCAAAGAACATTTTTGGAGCCTGCGGCGCCGGTGCATCCATATTTTCCAATCGGCGATTGAAAATACGCGCTACAACGTCAAAATCGCCGCGTGACTTTTTACGAGGTCATCAACCTTGACGACTACGTAAAAAGTACCCAAATCGTCATTCCCGCGAAGGCGGGAATCCAGAAGTAATAGAATTCACTAGATTCCCGCCTTCGCGGGAATGACAAAATGTGAGTTTTGCGACTTTTTACGAGTTCATCAACCTTTAAGGAGACCTTATGGCTAAAATCGATGCCTTTTTCCGACTGATGAATGAACAGGGCGCTTCCGACTTGCATCTCGTCTCCGGCCAGCAGCCGGTGTTGAGGATCAGGGGCGAAATGGAAAGGGTAAAGTATGACACGCTGGAGAATGATTCACTAAAGGCCATGCTCTACGAAATAGCGCCGGAGCATAAGATTAAGTTGTTCGAAGAGACCGGGGATGTGGATTTTGCGTATGAAATACCCGGGCTGGCCAGATACAGGGCCAACTTTTTTCAGCAGAAATTTGGCGCGGGCGCGGTATTTCGTGAGATTCCGAGCAAGATACTGTCGGTTCAGGATCTTGGCATGCCCCCGGTGATTGGTAAATTAGCCTCCCTTCCCAGGGGTCTGGTCCTGGTCACGGGACCCACGGGCAGCGGCAAATCCACCACTCTGGCCGCGATCATTGACGAGGCGAACCGCACCCGCAAGGATCACATTATAACCGTTGAAGATCCCATCGAATTTGTTCATCAAAGCCAGTCCTGCATCGTCAACCACCGCGAGGTGGGCATCCATACGAAGAGCTTCAGCACCGCCTTGCGCGGCGCCCTCCGGGAGGACCCGGACATCATCCTGGTGGGGGAAATGCGGGATCTGGAAACCATCTCGCTCGCCGTTGAGGCCGCCTCCACGGGTCACCTTGTCTTCGGCACCCTCCATACCACCAGCGCCCCAAAAACCGTGGACCGGATCATTGAGGTCTTCCCGGCAAGCGAACAGATGCAGATCCGTTCCACCCTGGCCGACGGCCTCCGGGCGGTTATCTCCCAGGTACTCTTCAAACGGGTGGACAAGAAAGGACGCTGCGCGGCCCTGGAAATACTTATCGCCACCAGCGCCGTCCGCAATCTCATCCGGGAGGCAAAAACCTTCCAGATCCCCTCGATGATCCAGACGGGGAGGAAATACGGAATGCAACTCCTGGACGATGCGATCCTGGACCTCCTGAACAAGGGTTGGATCGGCGTGGAAGATGCTTACAACAAGTCCAACGATAAGGCCAAATTCAGACCTTTTTTGAAAACGCCCCCGACGGATTTTACCGAGGTTTAATCACGCGGAATCTTGCTTGCCATCATAGAGGGAGGAACTATGAGAACGCCGGAAGTCGATTATATCCTTACCAGGATGCTGGATTCTTCCGAGAATGTGTCCGACCTGAATATCACGGTGGGTAAACCTTTTCAGGTGGAAACTTCCGGACAGCTCGTCGGGGTGGAGTTCGATCCCCCTCTCAACAAGCTGACACCCTTTCAAACAGAGATGTTCGCCCTCAATCTGATCAGGCAGGATCGGCGGCTCACAGAAATTCTGCTCACCCAGGGTTCCTGTGATTCATCCTATGAGTTGCCCGGTCGCGCGCGGTTCAGGGTAAATATCTTTTCCCAGCGCGGCTCCTATTCGATCGTCCTCCGAAAACTGGCGACGAAAATACCCACCTGCCAGGACCTGAACCTTCCCGCCGCCTTTCACCAGATGGCGGAAGAAAAAAACGGGATCATCCTGGTCACGGGCGCGACCGGCAGCGGCAAGTCGACCTCCCTCGCCGCCCTCTTAAACGAGATCAACGAGAAGAAGTCCGTGCATATTGTCACCCTGGAAGATCCCGTCGAATTTGCCCACCCCCACCGGAAGGCCACCTTCAATCAGCGGGAAATGGGAAACGATTTCGATACCTTCGCAAGTGGCCTGCGGGCCGCCCTGAGGCAGGCGCCAAAGGTGATCCTCGTGGGAGAAATGAGGGATCGGGAAACGGTGGAGATCGGGTTGAACGCCGCCGAAACGGGACATCTGGTCCTGAGTACCCTCCATACGGTAGACGCGGGCCAGACAATAAACCGGATTATGGGGATGTTTTCCACGGAGGAGGAAACTCAAGTCCGGGTGCGTCTCGCAGATTCGGTCCGCTGGATCGTCTGTCAGCGGCTGCTCCCCAGGGAAGGGGGGGGGCGGGTGGCGGCGTTCGAGGTCCTGCGTAGCACCCTGCGGGTCAGGGACAGCATCCTGCACGGTGAATCGGAGGGCAAGACCTTCTATGAGATCATCCAGGCCGGCGCGGCCTACAGTATGATTACCTTTGATGATTATATCCTGGAACTCTTTAAAAAGGGCGAAGTCAGCGAGAATACGGCCAAGTCTTACGCCACCAATAAATCCGTGGTTGGTCGCGGCATTGACGCGGTTAAGAGTGCTGCCGGCCAGGCCACGACAGACCTTGGCAAACTTGAGGTTGACACGGATTACGGCAAGCCGAAGGGCAGATGGTAAACCAGAGGGAGGCTTCTATGGATGAAACGTTGAAACAACCTTCAGCAACGGGGACTGACCCCCCTAACCCTTCCGCCCGTGCCTTCGATCTTCCCGCCGGGGGAAAAGGCACCTCCCTCATTTGCTTAAATGAGGGTCCCGCGAGAAACCGATTACTGGAAACACTCACCGGGATGGGTTATCAGGTTTCCCTTCCCGCCTCTTCGGAGGAGGTTCTCAGAGGAATGAGATTCCATGTTTATGACCTGGTTATTGTGGATGAGAATTTCGCGACAGCCGATCAGACACAAAATCAAATTCTCGCCTATCTGGAATCCCTGCCTATGAGTACCAGGCGCCGTATGTTCGTGGCCATGGTAAGTTCGCGCTTTCAAACAAATGACAGCCTGGCGGCATTTAACCATAGCGTCAACATCGTCATCAATCCTCAAAATATCGACGAGACGGACAGGATCCTGCGAACGGCCATCCAGGAAAATAATTCTTTCTATCATGTATTCAAGGAAACCATGGCTAAACTGGGTCGGATATGAATAACCCGTAAAAAGAGGAGGCTTATCATGGAAAGCGCCGGTTACGACACCTCATGCCGCTATCACCTGAAGCCCGGTGAAACAAACACCGAGACCACCCTGGAACGGGTTTACCGCCGGGGCAAGGAACTTTCCATAAAGAATATACTTGTCCCGACATGTACGGGCAGGTCTGCCTTTGTGGCCATCGAGGCCCTGAAGGGGGAGTTTGGCATCATCGCGGTAACCCATGTGACCGGCTTCCTCAAACCCGATACCCAGGAATTATCCGAGGAAAACAGAACCGTCCTGCTTGGTCAGGGGATCAAAATCCTGACGGCGCAGCACGCCTTCGGCGGGGTGGGCCGGGGTGTCCGTAACAAGCTTGGCACCTACCAGGTTGATGAAATAATGGCCTTTGCCCTCCGTGTTTTCGGTCAGGGGACCAAGGTTGCCATTGAATTGGCCTTAATGGCCGCTGATGCCGGTCTGATTCGCACCGATGAAGACGTCATTTCCCTTGGCGGCACCTCTCACGGCGTAGACACGGCACTCCTCTTGAAACCGGCGAACAGCAGCAACATTTTTGATCTGAAGGTAAGGGAGGTAATCTGTAAACCTGCCCAGTTTTGATGACCGTGAAAACGAAACAAGAGGAAGCTGCCGATGTTTAAGATATTTTCGCTGATAATCGTAATTCTCCTGATACCGCTCCCTCAGGCCAGGGCGGAAAATTTCAATGTGGACGGTGAAATGGCCTCCGAGATCCGGTATGAACTCCGACAGCAGATCCTCACCGTGGAAGGCGTTCAACAGGTCACCCTCAGCTTTGTGGTGCCCCAGGAATTCTCTTCCCCTACCTACCGTCAGTCAATTAATGAGTTCAAACTCAATTTCACCCCCAATCCACAGGAGAGGAAAACCACCAGCGACCAAAGAGGGAATCAGATAGTCACCGCTATCTGGACGAAAATACCGCCCGCTATCGACGTTAATCTCGCGTTTCAGTCCGCGAACCGGACGGGATTGAGCCCCATCGAGACTTCCTCTCCCTTTCCCCCGGTGGTACTCGACGAGAAGATAAAGGAGTATTTAGCCGCCACCCCGCAGGTGCAGTCCGATCACCCCAGGATCGGAGAGCTTGCGCAGAGGCTTACAAAGGATGTCAAGACCCAGTTTGACGCGGTTCAGAGAATCATAAGCTTCGTGGTGGACCATCTCCAGTACGTTTCTCCGCCGGTAAAATATGACGCCCTGTACTCGCTGGAGTCCGGGAAGGGGAATTGTCAGAATTTTTCCCATCTGAGCGCCGCCCTTCTTCGCAACCTGAGAATACCCACCCGTATCGTGAACGGCATCACCCTGAATCAGCCTTTTGACGTGATCTGGAAAGGGGGAACGCTCACCTTTAAAATGGGACAGGGGCGTCACTCCTGGGTCGAGGTATGGTTTTCCGATCTGGGCTGGGTGCCTTTCGATCCCCAAAACACCCAGCTTTTCGTTTCCAACCGCTTTATCAGGGTTGAGGTGGGAATGGACAACAACGAAACCAAAAACGACGGCCTCATGCGCTGGTCTCAGAAAGCGGAAACCAAAGACAGGCCCAGTCTCAGGGAAACCATCAACGCCGATTTCAGCCGGGACAAGGTCAATTTAAAAGGCGTAAGGCAGGCCTACGGTCCGAAGAACCTTCTTCTGACGCCCGAGGTCAGGGCGCAATTCCTGGAGGTAGCCTCCATACCCCCGCCGCCGCCGCCGGCGATAACAATCGACCAGGATAAATTGATTTTCG
>JAXMLI010000283.1:0-4641 GCA_034368785.1 Smithellaceae bacterium
AATTGGCTCCATAGTTATGATAAAAAAAGGCCAGGGAAGAGAATTTCCGTGATGGAAATTTAGTTCCCTGGCCAATATTCATTAAAATTTCAGGGCCTCTTTCATCATTCTGATGGAGAGGAGGCCATCCACGCCGGGAACGGTCGCCAAGGGGGCGAACTCACCGCTGGTAAAATCCTTCACCCCCATGATGCCCCTGGTGGTTGCCACCATGACGGCATTGAAGTAGGGGAGATCGGACCTCAGATCCGGGAAAGGGGATACCTGGCCGATAAATTTGGTGGCCAGGGTATTATCCCCCGAGACCTTGATCAGGATGTCCTCCAGCATCATCGCGTAGGCAGCCCGGTCAATGGTGACATCCGGCTTAAATGATCCGTCGGGGTAGGTCTCCAGTCCGCGGACGCCCAGTTTGATAATCCCCTCGATATCCGCCTTCAGCGGGTGGTTGCCGATATCATTTGGCGCAATGACCCGTTCCACCGGTTTGGGCGCATCGGGGGCGCGGAAGGCCGTATCGAAGGTCTTCGGGGTCCTTTTCTGGTAGAGGACCTCGATTTTCATCTCCTCCATAAAGAGGGCGGCCGCGTCGGCCCGGGTGATCTTCTCCACGAAGGCAATCTGTTTTCCCGTGGAGGTGCCGGGCATGGCCCGCTGGATCTTCTGGACGATATTCCATTCCCCATCGGCCTCCTTTACATAATCTCCCTTCAGATCGAGGACCTTGCTGAACATGTAGCCGGCCTTCTGGAAGTCCAGCGCGGTCTTGTAGCAGAGACCCATGTAGTGGTAGGCGTAAGCTGATTTCGGGTCGATGGCCATGACCTTGTCGAAGGCCTCTTCCGAATTTTCGAGCCAGTCTTTGGCAGACCGCTTGCAGACCACGCCGACCCTCATGCAGTCGGCCCGGCTCAGGGTATTTACCCTTATCACGCCCACCTGGGCGAAGACCTTGTCCTCGTTGGTTTTGGCGTGTTTAATCGCCGCCTCTACCGACTCCAGCCCGGCCTTGAAGTTTCCCTGGTAGGCCCGGACGAGGCCGAGGCCGGCATGGGCCTGGGAGTATTTAGCTTCGAGTTGCAGCGCCAGGTTAAAGGACTTTTCCGCCTCGGCATAGTTCTCCTGGTTCAGGAGCCTTATGCCGGTAAAGGTGTGGTGCTGGGGGGTGTCCAGTTGACTCGCCTGCTGGCGTGGCTTTGGCGCGCAGGCCAGGAGGGAAAATAATAGCGCAATCCCCATGATCAACGAAATTAAACGCGGCTGAAATAATCTCTGTGCCATAAAATACTCCTTTCTTATGAAGAAGGTTTAGGGAGATACTGACGCCTCCAAAAGGCCATGACAGCCTATATTGGGGGGAATTTTAAGTCAAGGTAATTTCCATTTAGACCCCAGCTGGCTGGAGAAATATCCTGACCTCGCTTGCTATTCTTTCCGCTTCGTCAGGGGTGAACCAGCGGATTTCCTGATCCCTTCTGAACCAGGTGAGCTGGCGTTTGGCGTAATGCCTCGTATCCCTCTTCATCAGTTCAATCGCCTCTTCCAGGGACCAGCTCCCTCCCAGATAGTTGAGCATATGCCGGTATCCCAGAGACTGCATGGACCTGAGCGCCGGGCTGTAACCCCGGGCGAGAAGATTTTCCACCTCTTCAACCAGTCCCGAGGCGATCATATTGTCGACCCGCCGGTCAATCAACCGGTACAGAGATTCCCGGTCCAGGGTGATCCCCAGTTTGAGATAGTCGTAGCGGTTTGAGTCGAATCGGTGCCGCTCTTGACACTCCCTGATCGACCGGCCGGTGGATTCAAATACCTCTAGGGCGCGGATGACCCTTACCTGGTCCCGTTCACTGATACTGGCCGCCGCGAGGGGGTCTTTCTCTTTCAGCCTTTGGTAGAGATAAGGGCTTCCGAAGAGTTCCGCTTCCCTTCTGTAGCGCCCCCGCAGGTTTTCATCCGCCTCGGGCGAGGGGAAAAGCCCCCCCAGGAGGGCCTTGATATAGAGGCCGGTGCCGCCTACGACGAAGATCGGGGTGTTGCCTTCATGGAGGCGTGAAATGGCCTCCCCCGCGGCCGTCACATATTGGCCCGCATGAAAGGGATCGTCAGGATTGACTATATCGATGAGATGGTGGATTACCTCCTCCCGCTCTGCCCTGGCGGGCTTTGCCGTGCCGATATCCAGATAACGGTACACCTGCATGGAATCGGCGCTTATTATCTGCCCTCCGGTTTTCCTGGCCAGGGTGATGGCCAGGGATGATTTTCCGGCGGCCGTGGGTCCCTGGATGACGACGAGCCGGGGTTTCTTCTCCTTTGGTTCCACGATTGATTCCATCTTCACCTGAAAATAGGGCAGGCATCTTGCAGCTGAAAATAGGGCAGGCATCTTGCCTGCCCGGTCAAGCAGGATGCTTGACCTGTTGCCTTTGTTCCACGATTGATCCCGCTATCTTTTAAACAACCGCTGGAAATCCCTGCTGCTGAAAGAGACGCAAACCGGTCTGCCATGGGGGCAGGTGTATCCGTTTGGCGTGGCATCCAGTATCCGGCATAGATCGGCCACCTCAGCCTCCGTGAGTCGCTCCCTGGCCATCACGGAAGCCCGGCAGGCCAGGGAGATCATGATCTTCTCCCTTTTTTCTTCAATTGTCTGTTGCCGGTGGGAGGCGGGAAAATCATCCAGCAGGTCCAATAACAGCCTTTTCGGCTCCTTCTCCTTTAAAAACGCCGGAGTGGTCTTGACCACCACCGTATCCCCGCCGAAGGGCTCTGCCTCAAGACCCAGATCGGCCAGGGTATCCCTGATATCGACAAAGAAGGAAAAATCTTCCGGGGAGAGAGAGATCACCTCCGGGATCAGCAGGCGTTGTCCCGTTGTGTCGTTGTGTGCCGCCTGAGACTTGCGTTTGAGTTCTTCAAAGAGTACCCGCTCATGGGCAGCGTGCTGATCCATGATAACGAGGCCAAAGGGCGCCGAGAAGATCAGATAGGACCCGCCGTGCTGCCCGAGATAATCTAATTCGTTGAATCTGATCCGATCCGGCAGAGGGGACTCTTCCCGGGCGGAAAAGGGGAGGGGGGGAGGCTCATTTGCCGGGGTCGCTCCCTTTATCTCGCCGGACGGTCGGGGGTAGAAAACAGGTTTTTCCTTTCCAGTCGAGACGGTATAACGCTTCAGCGCCTCCCTCACCCTGGTTTCGTAGTCGGCCCGCGGCGATTTCAGCTCCCGGAAGGACGGCAACGCCTGGTCTCTTGGGGAGACCGCTAGGCCTCCCAGGGCCACTCCCAGGGTGGCGACAATCAGATGGTAGATGTCCTGGGGCTGACGGAAACGGACCTCGAGTTTGGCCGGGTGAACATTCACGTCCACCTCGCCTGCGGGAAGATCGAGGAAGAGAAAGACAGCCGGGTACCTCTTTTCCGGGAGCAGGTGCCGGCAGGCGGTCATCACGGCGTGCTGAAGGAGATGGTCCCTGACGAAGCGGTTGTTTACATAGAATTGAATCTGTTTCGCGTTTGACCGGCTGTGATCAGGCGGTGTGATATATCCCCGGAGGGAGACCCCGCCTTCGGTCTTGTCGATGGGAATCATCCGGCGCGCCATCTCCGGATCAAACAGGAGGGAGAGTCGTTCGGCCAGACTGCGGGTGGCCGGCAGCGAAAGGAGGGTCCTTCCACCCGCCTCCAACCTTACACGGAGGTTATTGTGGGGGAGGACCAGGCGGCTGACCATTTCCAGGCACAGCTGCTGTTCGGTGGTTTCAGATTTGAGAAATTTCTTCCTCACCGGAACATTGTCGAATATCTGGCTGACCTGCAATTGGGTGCCCGGAGGACAGCCGGTTTCCCCTGTCTCCTGCACCTCTCCATTTTGCAGGACGATTTTCGTCCCGGCAAGGGCCGAACCCTGCCTTGTTCGCATTTCGATTCTGGCAATAGAGGCGATGCTGGGCAGTGCCTCTCCCCGGAAACCGTAAGAACGGACCTGGTAGAGGTCGTCGAACTGGTAGATCTTGCTCGTGGCATGACGGAAGAAGGCCAGGGGCACATCGTCAGGTGCGAGGCCGGCGCCGTTATCGGCAAGGTGAATACCGCCGCAGCCGCCCCGCTCGAGAACAATGGACAGCTCGGTCGCGCCGGCATCGAGGGAATTTTCCAGGAGTTCCTTCACGATGGAAGCGGGCCGTTCGATCACCTCTCCAGCGGCGATCTTGTTGATCAATTCTTCAGACAGTAGGATTATTTTCCCCGGCAAGGGCGTACTCCCTCAGGTATGATGGCGCGGTAAAAAAGGGGGACAGTCCCCATTTTCGCGATGCGAAAAAGAGGACAGTCCCCGTCTGCGGTCCGGCTTCGTTTCTTTTCAGCTGGGTCCTGCTAATCCAGGACGATCATGACCCGGCATTTCTTCAGGAAGGCAAGGTTTTCCGCAACAGTCCTGATCATGTCGGCATCCTTGTTGCTGATGACGATATCCGCCTTCCCGGCGCCCTCGGCCTTGACGCCCTTGAGGGTAAGCGGATTGTTGGTTACCCGTGGATTTGTCATCGCGGCGGTAAGATCCCGGGCGTAGCCGGTCATTCCCTGCTGGATGGCGAACTCTCGGTCCACCTGCATGGCGCCGTAGACCTCTCTGCC
>JAXMLI010000284.1:0-3834 GCA_034368785.1 Smithellaceae bacterium
TGTTTTCCATGATAAGATTCACCGCAGAGGCGAGGTCCTTGTCGTTGGTCCCGACAGCGATGATGTTGTGAGAGTCATGGGCCACCGAAGAGGCGATGGCGCCGTGCGTCAGGCCGAAATTCTTTACAAAGGCCACCGCCGGAGGCGCCGGATGATACCTGTTTACCACGGCAATCTTCAAGAGACCATGTTCGAGCCGGGCGACCACACAGCCGTTGATGGACGGCGCGGGAATGATGGAACGGCCGGTAAACAGGGTCCCTTCGTTGACCTCGATGACATTGATCATATCCCCCCGTTTCGGTACCGAGAAGTCTGAGGGCAACTTTCGGGAGGGGATGAAGTTATTTATTAATCGAGTGTGGACGCTTTCGATCAGGCTTCTTCCATCATCCGCCACCAGGCGGCCTCTTATGTAGGTCTTTCTGATCTGAAAGGATTCCAGACCGTCCAGGACAACCAGGTCGGCATCATCGCCCACCTGGAGCAGGCCGCAGTCCAGGCCGTAGTGCCTGACCGGGTTGAGCGTGGCGCATCGCAGGACAGAGACGGGGTCATATCCCAGGCCGATGGCCTTGCGACAGATTTCGTTAATGTACCCCCGGAGGAGATCGTCCGGGTGGATGTCGTCGCTGCAAAACATGAGCTGCTCCGGGTAATCCCCGATCAGGCTGATCATGTCCGCGGAAAGCCTCGCCGCCGAGCCCTCCCGGAGCATCACCTTCATGCCTTTGGCGATCTTTTCGACCGCTTCCGTCCGGGTGAGGCATTCATGATCGGTGGTGATGCCGGCGGCGATGTACCTGGTCAGTTCGTCCCCGGTGAGGCCGGGGGCGTGGCCGTCAATTGGTCTGCCGAAACGCCGGGCGATCTCGATTTTTGCCATAACCGCCGGATCACGGTTAAGTACCCCGGGAAAATCCATCATTTCTCCCAGGAAATGCGCGGTTCCCTCCTGGAATAGTTCCTCCAGTTCCGCGGGTCCAAGGGTTGAACCGGAGGTTTCAAACCCCGTAGCGGGAACGCAGGAAGGCGCGCCGAAATGAAACTTGAAAGGGACGGTCAGTCCGTCTGCGATCATGTACCGAACCCCCCCGATTCCCAGGACATTGGCAATTTCATGCGGATCGGACAGGGCCGCCGTAACCCCCTGGAGTACTGCCAGGCGGGCGAACTGGGAAGGAACCAGGAGAGAACTTTCAATGTGGACGTGGCTATCCACAAGCCCCGGGATGATGAATTCCGGGGGTGCTTCCATTGTCTCTCTGGAGGCGATGATCTTTTGGTCTTCTATGACAATGGTTCCCGGGTAGATCCGTCCCTGAACCACGTCCAGTATCTGCCCGGAGATGTTGTTTCTTTCGGTCATGATATGGCCCCGCTGTCATTGGTGGACATCTATTATTTCCTTGAAGAATGCTGACATAAAAGATATAGGTCGAACCTGTTAAATCACTTACAACAGGATATTAGAGATAAGATCGCCCTCCGAGGTACCTGCTTTTATAGTACTTATGGTCTAGCGAATCGAAACGGATTTGTTTACCCTGGCCCGGCGCGTGAATGAACTGACCTTCACCCATGTATATCCCCACATGGGAAACGCTGCGGACCTTCTTGGTCGCGAAGAAGACCAGGTCGCCATGGTTTAGATTTCCCTGGTCGATCGGCGCCCCCTTCTCGTATTGTTCCTGAGATGAGCGGGGCAGCCTTACGCCATTCAAGCGATATACGGCCATAGTCAGGCCGCTGCAATCGAAGCCTGAATCGGCGTTATTTCCACCCCAGAGATAGGGAATACCGATGTAATTGCTGGCGCTTTTGACAATTTCAGTGCGAAGGTAGTTGATTCCCCTATCCTCGGTTCGCGATGCTGACTGTTCCTCCGGGGTGACGAGGTAGAAATCACTGATCACACCGTCCGCCCTCATGGCGAGGGCGGATTTTTCGGCCTGATCACGGGTGGTGAAGTTGCCGAATCTAACCTTGTACAGGCCGTCGTCGGCCTTGAAGTAGGTTGCGTCGAGCCCGCGCTCCTGCAGAACCGTTGTCAGACGGGCGGCATTTTCCACCCGGGAAAAGGCGCCGGCCTGGATGGTAAAACCAACCAGGGTAATCTGCTTATCCGGGGGCGCGACGGGCGGCGGCAGGTATATTGTTCTTCTTTCCCTGGCGCAACCGGGAATAAGGACAACTAAAAGCACGATCAGGAGGGAGAGTATTTTATAATTGCCTGCGCTGGGCTTGTCGGTCATGGCATCGAGGCTCGAGTCATAATGGTTCTAAAATAGAGAGAAATTTGTCGTTTGCAAATTAATTGATTTATCGGGATGATTCAAGGATTCTTTTTCCCGTTTGTGTTTTGTCGGGCGCAAATAACTTCAGAGGGATTGGCATGAGCAAGGTAAAACTGGGAAATGAAGCAAAAAGGGTTTCTCTCCACACCATTGAGCGGATGAGCGTATATCGAAAGGTTCTCGAAGAACTGAGCCAGGAGGGGGTGGAGAATATTTTTTCCCATCAACTGGCCGAACTTGTGGGCGTAACCGCGGCCCAGCTCAGACGGGATCTGGCGACATTTGGCAGCTTTGGCAGCATCTCTACCGGCTACCCGGTGCGTTCGCTGATTCAGACGATCAGCAATCTGCTTGGCACCGAAAACCTGCAGAATGTTGTCCTTGTGGGGGTGGGAAATCTGGGGCAGGCGCTTTTGTCCTACCGGGGATTCGAAGAGCGCGGTTTTCATATCTCCGTGGCTTTTGACATTGACCAGGAAAAGGTGGGTAAGATCTTTACGGGCAGGCGATGTTATCATATTCGGGAACTGGAAACCATTTTGCCCTATTTTGTGATCAATATGGCAATTCTCGCCTGCCGACCCGATAACCTCCAGGAAATCATCAATCGCCTCGGGAAGGCGGGGATTCATTCAATCCTCAATTTCGTGCCTAAGCACGTAAATGCCCCCGAGGGGGTTTATCTGGAAGATGTGGATCTTTCTGCCAAGCTCGAGAAATTATCGTTCCTCAATAAATTGACTAACCCGTAAATGGGCAATGACCCCATCGATGGTTTTTCATCGTGCCTTTAATATCGCCGTAACTACCCTCAGCAGTTGTTCGTCGCCTTTGGTCAGCAGGACCACGCCCTGGTCATCCTTGATCAAACCGGACATAAGCTCATTGACTTGCTCCAGACTTCCCCTTTCTCTGATCAGGAAGGCCGCCTGCTGGAGACGACACCAGTTCTTCTCGTAAGTATCCTTGCCCTGACTGACGCAATCGTCGAGGGACGCCATCAGCCCGTCCAGCGGATAGGCGCTGATCCAGTTGCGTGTCTTTCCCGTCTGGGAGATCAGGGTTGAGAGCCTTTCCCGATACCCTTCCGCCCCCGACCCGGTACGCAACCCGGCATCCCGTTGAACCGTCTGATCCATGATGAGGGAGATCAGGTCAACCCTCATTGCCTCTCTCTCTTTGGGGGAAAGCAAGGGGGTGCTGTTGTCCCTGATCCAGGCCCGCAGTTTCAGGGCATTGGTTATCTGGGGCGGGAGGCTGGCGGCATCCTCTTTTATCATGGCGCCTATTGCCGCATTGCCCAGATTAGACTCCCCGGACGCCTTGTATTTGATTGTGAGGAGATACCCTTCCTGGTAGCAGGCGGTGTCCGCGTTGAGCAGGGAATCGAAGGGGACCAGGCTGTCCAGAAAGAAGAGTTTCCCCGCCAGATAGTGGAGGCGGGGGTTATCCATGGTCTGCTGACCGTAACCCGTGAACCTCTCCCTGATATCATCGCTGACCAGGATTTCTCTCACGAGGATTGAATCAAGGCGAT
>JAXMLI010000285.1:0-4175 GCA_034368785.1 Smithellaceae bacterium
TTGTAACGTTAATAATTTTACGAGCCCTTAGTGCTTTCGACCTGAGAAATGCGGGCGATTATGGAATTACCCACACCATCAGCAAAGAAAAGGCAAATCAGACCATCGCAGAGGCCGGTGAATTGCTGGCCGAGATCAAACGGCATCTTGCTGCGGATTGAACGATTTCGCTGACCTTTCCCGGTTCCCCTCCCTTTAAGTAATTGGTGGCTGTCCCCAATTACCTGGGAATTTTCCCCCTTTGACAAAAGGGGATGCAAGGGGGATTTTGTGAAAGACCAAAAAAGTCAAATATTTAGAGGTGCATTTTCAGATGAAAAAACGCCTTCGAAAAAAGAAACATTGTGATGAGTTCACCGCGTGGGGCCGGCAACTCGTAATTACACGAAATCGCAAGGATGGGTTCGACGACTTCCTTGATGCATTTATCGGTGAAGCCATCGAGGCAAACGGATGCTCCTGTGGCGGTGGCGGGAAGGAAGACAGATTGGACGTCGTTGTCGAACTTGGCCGTCGGTCCGACGATCCTGGCGCCAAGCTGAAGCGTATCGAGGCATGGCTGGATGCTCGCCCTGATGTGCAGGCCTGGAGAACGAGTGAGGAGGTCGACTTGTGGCACGGAGATGTCGAAGAAAACGCCGACGAAATCGAACAACCGCCTCCACCAGACTTACGGTGAGCCGTCTTTGACCGCTGCGCGGTTTCAGCTTCAACGGCGCCGGCCGGAGAGGCAGGCGTTCACAGAGTCCCCCTCAGAATATTTAACTTCAACTTCCCAAAATCCATCAACAAGGCAACCGTCCTGGCCCTCTTCGATCTCCAGTTTGTTCACGAAAAACAAAACGTCATCCTCATGGGGCCGCCCGGCGCCGGCAACCCCACATCGCACTGGCTTTAGGCTATCAGGCCTGCCTAGATCGAAAAAATTATTGACTTAGTCACATGCCTTAGTTTATATCGATAGGAAAGCAAGGATAAAGTGGAGGAAAGTCGTATGGCCGAAATTGTCAATGTCCATGAAGCCAAGACCCATCTATCTCGCCTGCTGGAAGAGGTGAGGCAAGGCAGGGAAATCATTCTGGCTAAATCAGGAACGCCTATCGCCCGGCTGGTGCCCTACGACGCCCTACAGGCGCGTGTTCCGGGCATCGCAGAAGGGTCCTTTGATGACTCCTTCTTTGATTCGCTGCCGGAAGAGGAACTGACTGCATGGGGGCAGTGATTCGGATGGCAAATCGCTATCTCTTAGATACGCATGTGCTTCTTTGGTGGTTGTTCGATGATGTCCGGTTGTCCCAGTCGGCTCGGGAAACCATTGAGGACCCGGAGAGGATCATCATGGTCAGCAGCGCCTCGGCATGGGAGCTCTCCACCAAGTATCGCCTGGGGAAACTGCCTCATGCAGCGGAGGTGGTTAAAAATCTTCCGCAATGGATCAGTCGGGCCCACATGGCAGTTCTTGAAATTTCCCTGGAACATGCGCTGGCGGCAGGGTCTCTTCCCGGACCGCATCGTGATCCATTTGATCGGATGCTCATCGCCCAGGCGCAGATGGAAGATGTTCCGATCATTACAACAGATCCTGCATTCCGGCACTATCCCGTCAATATCTGTTGGTAGGAGACAGGGGAGTTCCATGCTGATGAGAAAATCGTTTTTTTGTCGAAAAACTTCAAGAAAGAATTCCTAATTATAATGTTACGTGAACAAAGCGCACTAATCGTCACCCTGCATCGCGCCCTGGATGTTATCCTTACCGCGGGTGCCTTTATCGGCGCCTATTTCATCAAGCGCCATCTGCTTCCTGCGCCCTAGGCGGTTTAACTACCGAACCTGATTACTACATTGTCCTTTTCCTGGTCATTATCGTCTGGTATCTCTGTTTTTCCTATTTCCGCCTTTACGAGTCTTATCGCAGGCAAATACTTCCCATGATCTTATGGCAGACATTCAAGGCCGTCGCCGCGGGGATGGCCATTCTCCTGCCGGCCCTGTACATGTTGAAGATCTTCCATGTCAGCCGGTTGCTCCTCTTGATATTTTATCTACTCGATATCGGGTTGTTGTTTTTTACCAAAAGCGCCATTTTTTATATTTTAAGAAGGTATCGCCGCCGCGGGTTCAATTTCCGGAACATGCTTATTGTGGGCAGCAGGGAGCGGGCGAAGGCGCTGATTCATAATATCATCAACCAGCGGGAGGCCGGCTATCGGGTAGTCGGCTGCCTCGAGTTGTCTGACTCCGATGTAGGGAAGCCCGTGACGGCAGGCATCAACGTTATCGGTACGGTCAAGAATATACAGGAAATCATTTGGAACTTTTGCCATAATGCTGTCCTCGGTCACAGAACAATCGGGCAGCCGTCTGATCAAAAATGTCATAGATTTCCTGGCCTCGGTAATCGGGCTGGTCATCATTTCGCCCCTTTTTATTCTCATCGCTGTTTCCATAAAAATATCTTCCCCTGGCCCTGTATTCCACAGGCAGGAACGCAGCGGCTTGAACGGCCGGACATTTGTCTTCTATAAATTCCGCACGATGGTGGCCGACGCCGAGGAGAAAAGGCAGAGCCTGGCCAGTATGAACGAGTCCGACGGCCCGGTCTTCAAGATCAGGAATGATCCGAGAATTATTCCCTACATCGGCCAGTTCCTCAGAAAGACGAGCCTGGACGAATTGCCGCAATTGATAAATATCCTGCGCGGGGAGATGAGCCTCGTGGGGCCTCGGCCTCCCATCCCCGCGGAGGTGGCTCAGTATAAACCCTGGCAGAGGAGGCGTCTTTCCATGAAACCGGGGCTGACATGCATCTGGCAAACGGCCCCGCACCGGAACAACATCTCCTTCCACGACTGGATGAAGCTGGATCTGGAGTACATAGACAATTGGAGCATGACGCTTGATTTTAGTCTGTTGCTGAAAACGGTAAAGGTTGTGCTGCTCGGGCATGGGAGATGAGTGCGGAGGTTCGGGGAGATTAATCTCTGGAAGAGCAAGATACCCACATTTTTGTCGCAGGCCCGTTAATTAATGCTTGCGTGCGTTTATTATAAATAAGTAATACGGGTAATAGGGGACGGGGCACCTGTTATGAACGGGAGACATCCCCGCCATCAACGCCAAACGCCAAGAAATCGTCCCCGAATACACCCTCCAATAATAAAGGTTGATTTTAAGGTCATTTGCGTATATACGAAAAATATATACGACATGTAGAGGTGATAAAATGGACACAGCAAAGTTATTTCAGAATGGGAGTTCTCAAGCAGTAAGGCTGCCCAAGGAATTCAGAATTCCTGGTAATGAGGTAAAAATATTCAAAAAAGGCAACCAGGTTATACTGGAGCCTATAGAAACGACATGGGACCCGTTGTTTGAATCGCTCAGTGAATTTCCGGAAGATTTTATGAAAGACGGTCGTAATCAACCCAGCATGCAGAAAAGAGAATCTTTCTCCTGCATTCCCGAGATATTATACCTATGGCCAAGCTGAAGGCCTTGGAATTTCAACTTTTACGTTCATTATTTGCTCTTGACATTCGCTGCATCATTGGTATAATTATACCAATGAACAGGGGGTGTCATGATGTCGCTGGTATATTTGAAGAATAAAAAGAATGGCATTACATACGTCTATGAATCTACCGGATACTGGGATAAGGAAAAGCAACAGGCGAGGAACAAGCGTAAGTGTATCGGAAAACTTGATCCAGTTGGCGGGATATTCATCCCTTCAAAGAAAGATGCCGCCGTCACAATATCTGCACCCGCACATCCTGGCCCTGTCTCATCTGTTGCATGTAAGCGCAGCTTCTATGGCGCGACTTACCTTTTTGACGCCATTGGTGAGAAGCTCAATATTACCAAGGACCTTAAAGGTTGTTTTCCGGAATCCTATAAGCAAATTTTGTCCATCGCCTATTACCTTATCATGGAAGACCGTAACCCCTTGAGCCGTTTCCCGAAATGGGCCGCGACTCACATCCATCCTTTCGGTTCAAACATACCCTCACAGAGGAGTAGCGAGCTTTTTTCTTCCATCACAGAAGATGCCAAACAGACCTTCTTCCAGCTTCAAGGAAAACGACGACTTGAAAAAGAATACCTGGCCTATGACACAACGTCCATATCTTCCTATTCAAAGAGCCTCAAACAGGTGCGATACGGGCTGAACA
>JAXMLI010000286.1:0-6880 GCA_034368785.1 Smithellaceae bacterium
ACGGCAGCTGGAAAAGACGGCAGGGGAGGAACGCAGAGAAGTCCTGGCCCGCATCGCCAGCGAGGAGAGACATTTCAAGGCCAATATCCTCTATGAAAAAGGGGTACGCCTCTTTAAGGACAGGGGGGATTATGACGCCGCGGAAAAGGCCCTGAGCGAGAGCATCGCCCTGAATCCCCGCTTCGCCCTGGCCTATGTGCAGCGGGCCTTCGTACGGTTCAACCGGATATCTTTCCGGGAGGAGGGAGAGGATATCCAACCCGCCCTGGAAGATATGGAACAGGCCCTGGCCCTGGAGCCAAAGAAGGCCTCCTTCTACATGGACCGTGCCAGAATCCTCCGGGGGGGGCAGGGCTGTGATCGGGAGACGCGTACGACCTGTCTGCGGGTGCTGGCCGATATGGACCGGGCCATCGCCCTGGAACCCCGGAACACCTGGTTCCGCGTCACCAAGGGGGGGCTGCTGGCCGAGATCGAAAGGGTTGATGAGGCCATTGCCGAAATGGACGAGGCGCTGAAGATCGGCATCGAGGGAAGTGCCTTCCGATCCGACTTAAGCGTTCTCGGCGCTTACATGTTGAAAACCAGGTTATTATGGGAAAAAAGAGAACTGAAACAGGCCATTGCGGTCTGGGATAGGGCCCTTCAACTGGCGGACACCCCATCATTTCTGACGACAGAGGACCGGCAAGCCCTCGATATCCTGCGCTCCATGTACAAAGAATCGCCGCAGGAGATGGGCGGTCCCGGACTCTGGCATCTCATGGACGAAACAGACGAACATGTCTCCCTGGAAGGGGAACGGGTACGCGCCTTGATCATGAAAAAATTCGCGATTCCGCCCGAAAAGGCGAAGGCGGAAATCCCCCGTACGATCGAAATGATTCAGGGAAGCCTCCTCCGGCTGCAATTCATGATCAGCGCTCATGAAAGGAAGTCCTGGCTTCTCCTGGAGGCGGAAGAGTATCAGCAGGCGCGGGCCGCGATGGAAGCGGCCTGCCTTTGGGACAGCCTGGGACCGGAACCAAAGGAGCGTATCCCCCTCTGTGTTTCCCCAAGATTTGAGGAGGAACTGGCACGGACCTATTCACCCGCAGGTCGGTGGCTGCAGATAGGCGCCAACATCACAGATGAGTGGCAATCCGGCGCGCAGACCCGACAGGGGAAACCGGAAACCTACGGGGAAGCCATGGCGGCGTACGACCAGGCCATCGCCCTGAATCCCCGCTATCCCGAAGCCTACCAGGCCCGCTGCCACCTGCGCCAGCTGGGCGGCGTGGACGCCTGGAACGAGGCGCTCATTGCCGACTGTTCGGAGGCAATTCATCTTAACCCGCTACTGCTGCCTGCCCGGATGACCCGGGCGGAAGTTTACATTCATCTTGGTAAAAAGGAGAAAGCCCTGGAGGATTACGGGGAAATTCTCAAGCAGGGTTCGAATGCCGGAGGCGCCCGAAGCCAGCGCCTCTTGCTCCTGCGCGAACTGGGGCGCACTTCGGAGGCACTGGCGGAGGTGGATCGGTACATCGGCAGCTTCCCGGAGGAGACCGAGTGGCATCGCGCCCGGGCGGAAATGTGCGAGGAGGTGGGCCGTTTGAAAGAAGCCCTGGACTCCTGGCGGACCTATCTGAAGCTACGGGAGGAGCGGGACCGTCGATACCGGAAAGCCGGGGAGGAACCGAGTGACGAGGTGGAGACGGCCAGGGAGAGGATCAGGCTGTTGCGAGAGCAAATCCGCTGATCGGGACAGAGAGGCCCCGTCGAGTCGGATGAAAACAGGCACACTGTGGGTATTTCTGAAAGAGCCATAAGATGAACCATTCCCGAGGGAAAGCTGGAAAAATGAATTCACTGACCAGGATCACGCATTTGATTCTCGACATGGACGGGGTGCTATACCGGGGCAGCGAACCGATGCCCCGCCTGCGGGAGTTCTTTTCTTTCCTGCGCGAACGGTCCATCCCCTTCATGCTGGTTACCAATAACGCGACCCGCACGCCGGGCGAGCGGTCGAAACAACTTGCCGGGATGGGCGCCGAGGTCGCACCCGCCGAGATCCTGGTTTCAGGGCAGGGAGCGGCGCGCTACCTGCGCCGCGACTACCCGGCGGGAACGCGGGTGCACGTCTTCGGGATGGCCGCCCTCAGGCAGGCCCTGGAAGAGGAAGGCTTCGTCCTGGCCGACGATAACGTGGAAGTCGTCGTCGCCGGCATGGATCGCGAGGTCACCTACGAGAAGATAAAACGGGCCGTTCATCTCCTCCGGGGCGGCGCCCGCTTTATCGCGACGAACCTCGACCCCAACATCCCTTCGGAAGAGGGGTTTTTACCGGGAAGCGGCGCGATGGTGGAGATGCTGGCCGTTGCCGCCGAGACCAGGCCGACCTTGGTGGGGAAGCCCGAGCCGATCCTGTACGAGCTGGCCATGTCCGAGATGGGGGCAAGGCCCGAAACGACCGCCGCTGTGGGGGACCGCGTCGCGACAGACATTGTGGGCGGAAAGCGGGCGGGGCTCACGACCATCTGCGTCCTTTCGGGGGCATCCGGGCGGGCCGAGGCCGAGGCCGCCGGCGCCGACTTCATCTTCCAGGATATCGGCCATCTTCTTGACGCCTGGCGGGCGGCCCTGGCGGCGGGCGGTTCCGCGGGAGGATGATTCCTCGATTGATCGCCTGGATTGGGGGTGTGGTTCGGGTTTCTTCCGGAGCGATCGCTTAGCTGGCCTTGCCTTCCTCATTCCGGTGATTATCAATGAAATCATCCAGTTCCCTGTGCCATTGGTCCGGGTCGCATGTCCGGGGAATCGTCTCCTCCGCAAAGAGCAGATCAACCAGATAGCGGGGTTGCACTCCGCCCAGGAACATGGATTGACTGCAGGAGACGCAATAAACGATCACCTCTTCCCGGGGCATCTCCGCGGCCTTCTCTTTCATCCTTCCGATGACTTCTTCCGTGGGCAATTCCCCGAAAAGAGAGTCGCCGCAGCAGGTGCTGTTTCTTTTGGTTTTTTCCGGTTCCACCAGGGAAATGTTCATTTTGTCCGCCAATGTACGCACGGCCCGATGAATCCGGTCCTGGTTCCTGGTGGGGCAGGCATCCAGGATGGTCATCTGTTGCCGCTGATAATCAGGAAAAACGAAGATGTCGCTTTCTGCCAGGAGTTCCCAGAGGGAAATGGTGGAGGGGCGGTCATAATTTTCGCGGTATCTTCGGTCACAGCCGGGACAGATGTTGATGAACTGGCGGTCCGGGGCAATGGGCGGGCGATGACGGCAGCAGGTGAGTGAGGACTCCATCTCGCCATAGTGACGGTTGAGAAATTTGTGGATCTTTGCGACCAGCTGGGGTTTGTACAGCATTAAGGCGCAGCCCGGGGCAAAAAGGTAGTTCATGTTTTTCTCCAGTTCCATGGCCGTTTACGGAATCATTCCCCCTGATCGATCCGCCGGTCATCTCTTGCGGCATCGGTCAGCAGGGCCTCGAAGGTCTCCAGGAAGCCCGCGATATCCCTTTCGTCAATCGTCAGGCCGGGGTCGAGCCGCAGGACATTGACGCCGGGCCGTCGCCCCAGGACGTAGCCACGGCGCACCAGCTCCCGGTGTATCTCGATCGTGCAGGTCGCTTCCGGATCATCCTTTATTTCCAGGGCGATCATCAATCCTCGTGCCCGGATCTCCCTGATCCGGCCGGTGCGATCCCTGATCCCCTCAAGTCCGGACAGAAGTGTGGCGGCAATGCCCTGGCCCCGCTCGATCAGACCGTCTTCCTTGATGATCCTGACGACTTCCCGCGCGATGGCCGCGCCGAGCGGATCATTCTGATGGGATTGGGCGTACTTCACGGACCTGCCGTCCAGTCGTTCCATCAGGCCGGGCGTAAAGGCGGCCACGCTGACCGGATAGCCGTTGCCAATGCCCTTGCCCAGGGCGACGATGTCCGGCGAGAGGCCATAATGCTGGTAGCCGAACCACAATCCGGTCCTGCCGACTCCCGTCGTCACTTCGTTTACCAGGACAAGGCCGTCGTTCTCTCTGACTATGGCCACGATGTTTCGGATCAACTTTTCCGGCGGAAACCGGACCAGACCGGAAGAACTGCCAGGCTCAAAGAGGAATCCGCCGATCCTGTCGAAGGGGATGGCGGCCCAATGCTCGCATTGTTCGTTGCACTCGTCGTCATGGGGGCACACGGCGCAGGGCGCCCAATCAAAGCAGAACCATTCGTCTTCTTGTTGTCTGCTCGCCGAGCCGTAGGCGCCGAAGTAGGAGTCCCTCATCGTCATCAGCAAGGGCCGGCTGATCACCGCCTGGGCCATCCGGACGCCGTACTCCACGGCCTCACTGCCCGAGCAGAGGAACACACACTTGCCCGCCGGGAATCCCAGCAGGGACAGAATTTCTCTCGCGGCCTCCTCCACGATCCCGTTCGAGTAGGCGAAGCCGGTGTGAGCGATCCGGGCGGACTGCTCTGTCAGCACCCGAAGTATGCGGGGATTCCCCTGCCCGATCGAGGTGCACCAGACGCCGGACTCCAGATCGACGTATCTCTTCCCCGTGGCGTCGTAGAGATGGCAGTTCTCGGCGCGGACGATGTCTCTTAAGAGCAGGTCGTGGCCGGGATACCAGAGCAGATGGGTTTTCTGTTCAGTCATAATAAAGCTCCTCGTTGGAAGAATAGTGGGGACGGTTCTATATATTTTGTTGCAGGTAAAAAGGGGAAGCCTAATCTCTAAAAATAGAGCCGTCCCATTTTTACACGGGGAGCGGTAAATCTGCCGCAGTGCCAGTCACCGGCCGTCGAGTTCCTCCTCCAGCTGCCCGACGACATCTCCGACGAAATCGTGAAATCCCCAGCCGATGCCGTCGGTCATCTGCTCCACTCTCGCCAACCGGTCACGGAACTGCGGATATATCCCCCGCGCCTCGCCGCGCAACAGGGCAGCCAGTTCCTCCAGCGCCGACTCCACGCTGTCGTAGAACCGCTCGTCAATGTCCCCAAACTCGCGGGTGAACCTCGCGCCATTTTCCACATAGGTCATCAACAGTTCCGCCGTGCCGGGGATGTTTCCCGTGGCCTTGCGGTAATCGCGGATGGCCTGGCGCGCCTCTCCCAGCTTCAGTTTGCCGTCGCCACGTGCGGGAAAGAACTGCTCCACGATCTTGCCCCGATACCTTTCCAGCGCCTCGCCGCCGCCATCTCCGTCCTGACAGCGGGCATGGATAAAGTCACGGTTCCCCCCGGCAGTTTCGTACAGGTCTTTCAACAGTGCGAGCAGCGCGGGCCTCTCCCAGGTGGCAAGTTGTTGGCGGGCCGCGCTCCAGCCGCCAGGTTTCTTGGTTGCATTTTTCATTACTCACGCCTCCGCCGAACGCGCTTCATTCCAGAAATTTTTTGATGTGACGATCAAAGTCTGACTCAAACAGACGATCCTGCACGATACGGTATTTTTCAAACTCGCTTTCGGCGAAGGCCTTGGCGACTTCCCGGCTGACCTTACCGGGATTGTCTAGGATCTCCCGTTCGTTGAACTGGAGGAAGGCATTTAGTTTTTTTGCCCAGTCTTCCATGGTCATCGGGATATTCCGCTCGGCCTGATCCTCGGCGTAATCGAGACACATCGTCACAAAACGGTCCAGCGACTTCAGTTCCTTCCCGGTGAGGTAATTCTTTGCGATGGAAACATCCGGTTTTATGATCTTCCCGTGCGGAGCCTTCTTCCAGGTAGTCAACCCCATTTTTTCCTTCTGGCTATCGGCCCGCTCCACGATCAGTTCGGTAGAGGTGCGCCCATGGATGGCGAAATGGAGTTTGTTCTGGACGGTGGCAAAGAACGCCTGCGTGATCTCGGCATCTACACGGTAATCCATCGCTGTGGCATAGATGTCGGTGATCTTCTGGTAGAACTTCCGCTCGCTCGCCCTGATTTCGCGGATCTCGGCCAGCAGGTTTTCGAAATACTCTTTGCTGAAGAAGGCGCCGTTCTTCAGCCGCTCCTTGTCCAGCACGTAGCCGCGGATGGCGTAGTCGCGCAAAACTACCGTGGCCCACTGACGGAACTGAATTGCGCGGGCTGAGTTCACCCGAAAGCCCACGGCGATGATGGCGTCGAGGTTGTAAAACCGCGTCGTGTAATCCTTGCCGTCCTCGGCAGTATGTCGGAAATCCCGACATACTGCTTTTTCATCCAATTCTCCGGTCTCGAAGATGTTTTTCAGATGCTCGGTGATCGTGCTGCGGCCTTTGTCGAAGAGTACGCTAATCAGCTTCTGAGTCAGCCAGACGGTTTCCTCCGCCACCCTTACCTCGATGCCGTCTTCTCCCGCCTGCCGGGTAAATATCAGGAACTCTGCGGTGCTGTTGCGGATTTGGAGTTTGTTTTTTCCCTTTTTCATGGTCGGCTCCCAACTCGGATCAATGCTCCATCACAAGAAGCCAACAATCGCTGGACTTGCCCGGTGACTTGCCCGGTAATTTGATGGGTGACTTGCAGGGTATCAACCACAACAGCCAATTCCCCAACCACCTGCCGGGGTCAAGCCCTTTGTCGGTAATAGCATTCAGGTTCCCTCGGGACCGGCCGGTATCAAGTGAGATGACCTGTTATTACAATCTGTTAAACGTGAGCAGGCTCGAAACGTTGAATGCGCGACAGCACATCAGCGAGGGCGTCTTTGGCTTGCGCCATATCGTAATCGGTCTGCAAGCCGACCCAGAAGCCGTCGCTGGTGCCGAAGAAGCGGGACAGGCGTAAGCCGGTGTCGGCGGTCACGGCCCGCTTGCCCGCGATGATCTCCCCGATGCGCTGTTGCGGCACACCGATTTCCTTGGCGAGCCGGTACTGGGTAATCCCCAGCGGCCTCAAAAATTCCTCCAGCAAGATT
>JAXMLI010000287.1:0-5114 GCA_034368785.1 Smithellaceae bacterium
GCCAGGGTCTCCGGCCGCAGGGAGTCGCAGAAATCACCCAAATGAACCAGCAGCTCCGCCCCTTGTGCCCGCAATAAATCAATCGCCCGCTGCAAAATATGCAGGTCGCCGTGGCTGTCGGCCATGAGGCCAAGGCGTTGAGGGGAAAGGGTGAGATCTGCCATCTTAACGATAAGCTTTCCTTCTTGTCGGAGGGACGCGCTCCGAAAGTCAAAGGCAGGTCACTTGCCGATATAGGTCCACTGCAGGCGGCAGGGTTAGCTTTTCAAGAGTTTACCAGCGTATATCAACCTCGTTTTTGCCCGCCACCGGCCAGCACAAATTTTTCCAATTCCGCGTAAGGTCCCACCCCCGAGAGGATACGGTCCGCCAGGGCGAAGGTGGGCACGGAGTCAATCCCCATCCGTTCCGAGCGTTCCCAGTCCTGATCGACGGCAGCCCGGAATGACCTTTCCGCCAGGACGGTCTTTGCCTCCTCCGCGGGCAGACCGAGAGAGGCCGCCACATCCAGCAGTATCTGACTCTTTCCTATATTAAGACCGTCGGCAAAGTAGGCCCGGAAGATCGCGTGATGAAACGCCTGCCCCTTCCCCTGAGATTCGGCCCATTTCCCCAACTCCTGGGCGAGCCGGCTGTTGAAGGTCATTTTCCGGTCCCCGAAGGGCAGTCCTTCTGCTGCGGCTACCTGTTTCAGCCGCGCGAGCATCCCCGGAATATCCTTTCCCTGCCCGGCGAAGAGTTCCTCCAGGGTCTGACCCTCTTCCGGCGTCTCCGGATGGAGCGGGAAGGCGGTCCAGCGCAGGGCAATCCGGTATTCTTGCTGTAATTTTTCACTACGCCCGGTAATGAAGTAGCACCAGGGTCAGACATAGTCGGAAAATATTTCGAGTATCGGTTCGTTCATCGATAACCTCCTTTTTTGGTGTCATGTATCACATCCCGTGGCAGGGACAAAAGACGAAAATGCGGGAAGCGCTCTGTTTCTAACGCCTTGTCGAAGTTATCGTTTGCAAACTCGGTCTCTTTGTGTTCTTACCTGTATAAAAATCACCGGATGATGAAAAAAGGAGTGGTGCGTCTATGAAACTGGCAGTGAATGAAGAGCGGGCCTTGAAACAATTACGAGGGGAATTGTTTGCGAGATATCCGATTATTGATTTTCGTCTCTATGGATCGAAGGCAAGAGGGGAGGGAAGACAGGACTCCGATCTCGATGTCATGATAGAACTTTCTGCTTATGACCGGGCGGTGGTAGCCGAGATAGACGACATCATTTATGGGATCAACCTGGAACATGACGTCTTCATTTCGGCGCTGGTTTTCGGCAAGGAGGAACTGGAAGAGGGGCCGATGTCCGAATCCCCGATTTATAAAGTCATCCAGCGGGAAGGGGTTCCATTATGAGCGTAGAGGAGAAGAAGAAATTGCTTGCCCTGCACAGATTGCAGCAGGCGGTGGAGAGCCTTCAAGAAGCCCAATATCTCTTCGCTGGCGGGCAAAGCTTACGCTCCGTGGTCAATCGCCTTTATTACGTACGGAATGTTTTACGCCGTTCTGGCCCTGCTGATCCATGAGCCTTATGCCTCGTCAAAGCATAGCGGCGTGTTGGCTTACTTCAACAAACGCTTTGTGAAAGGCGGCCTCTTTTCCGCATCCCTGGGGCGTACTCTCAACAGGGCTTTCGAACTCCGGCAGCGAGGCGATTATCGGGAATATTTTGAGGTGACGAAAGATCAGGTGGACCCTCTCCTTGATGAGGCGGCGCAGTTTATCGCGGCTGTTAGAACTTATCTGGAGGAAAGCGTTGAATTCGGAAGGTGATGACCCAAAAATGAACAACCCCTTCATTTGAAAAGCCCCGTTTCCTCCCAACCAGCAATTTCCTCCGGCGAGAAGCCTGTCTCCAGGAGGACTTCTCGGTGATCACTTCCGGTTGCCGTGCCAGCCGGGCCATAAACGGGGGGAGTGCGGGAAAATTTGAGGGGATGGGCCAACTGGCGGACGGTCTTGCCGCCCGGAAGTTCAATCTCTACCACCATTTCCCGCGCCCTGGTCTGATCGTCACAAAGGGCCTCATGAAGGGACAGGACCGGCTCGACGCAGGCATCCTTATCCTGAAATATCTCCATCCATTCATCCCGCGATCTGCTTTTGATGATGGCCCGTATCTCCGCCTTGGCAGCCTCGCAGTCAGGCGGCGCGACCCCCCCGGCAATCAAATCCTCCCGGCCCAAAGTCCGGCAGAAGGAGGCAAAAAATTGTGGTTCGAGACCCCCGAAGCTCAGGAAACGCCCGTCAGAGGTTTCATAGAAATCGTAAAACGACCCGCCGTTTAAAATGGTCTCTTCCCTTTGCGGTTCTTCTCCGCCCGCGAGACAGGCCGCCCCGGCCAGGGCCTGGTAGGCAATCATTCCGTCCGTCATGGATACGTCAATATACTGGCCCAGGCCGGTCCTCTCTCGGTGGATAACTGCCGCCAGGATGCCGACAATGGCCTGCATGGCGCCCGCGGCAAGATCGGCAATCTGCATCCCCGTGAGGGTCGGGCCGGTATCCTTTCGCCCCGAGTAGGCCATGAGGCCGGAGCGGGCGAGGTAGTTGATGTCATGTCCTGCCCGCAGGCTTTGCGGGCCTGTCTGTCCGTAGCCGGTGAGGGAGAGGTAAATGAGATCCGGCTTCACCGCTCGCAGGGTATCATAATCCAGGCCAAGACGGGCCATCACCCCGGGACGGAACTGCTCGATGAGGATATCATAGCGCGGGAGGAGTCGTTTAATCACCAAGGCGGCCCGGGGATCCTTGAGATTCAAGGGGAGGCATCTCTTGCCCCGTCCCAGATAGGCCATGCCTGCCGACAGGTCAGAATTTTCCAGAAAAGGGGGGAAAAAGGCCACCAGATCCGGACGGGACCGGGAGGTCACCCGGAGGACCTCCGCGCCGAGATCGGCAAGGTTCATGGTGGCGTATGGCCCCGGCAGGAGGCTGGTGAAGTCGAGTACCTTTAAACCATGGAGGGGGCCGGTCATTGAATCATCCTTGTTATGGATTCGTAATATTGACGACTTCGCAAAAAAGTCCGGGAACCTCACCTTCTGTCATTCCCGCGAAGGCGGGAATCAAGTGTTTTCAGGTACGGCCGCCTGGATTCCGGATTAAGTCCGGAATGACGAAAAATAGACGTTGGCTGATGGTTATTTCCAGGCAATCACCTCGATCTCTACGGGATAATTGCCGGGAAGCTCCTTCACGGCCACACAACTCCTGGCCGGCGGATCAACGGGGAAATAGCGGGCATAAACCTCGTTCACCGCCTGATAATCCGCCATGTCCCGGAGGAACACCGTGGCCTTCACCACCCGTGAGAGGTCCGTTCCGGCATTCGCCAGGACCAGCTTGATATTTTCCAGCACCAGTTCCGTGGCCGCCGTCACATCATCCTTAATCGCCAATCCCTTCGCCAGATTAACCGGCACCACTCCGGAGGCAAAAACGAAGCCGCCTGCCTCCACGGCATGGGAATAGGGTCCCACCCGGGGCAGCTGCTCGACGCAATAGGTTATTTTCTCCATGTTTCACTCTCCTTCCCGAATGTCCGGCCAGAAAACAGCTCTGGTCTTTATCCGATTATTTTAAGGGACCATCGCTGTCTTTTCCGGCCCTTCTCCCCCCCCTACACGGGGAGGGTCGGGGTGGGGATGGGTTTAAATGACCGCGCCGCCACAACCCCATCCCCCTCTTAACCTCCCCCTTGAGGGGAGGAACAAAACCCAACCCAAAACGAAGTTCTGATTTACGTTTGGAAAAAATCCATAAGGGCTATAAACCCATAAAGCGGGCGGCGATCCCCTTCATGATCTCGTTCGTACCCGCAAAGATCCGGGTTACCCGGATATCCCGCCAGGCCCGGGCAATGGGATATTCCTCGCAATAGCCATAGCCCCCGTGGAGCTGGAGGCAGCGATCCGCCGTCCGGGAGGCCATATCGGTGGTCCAGTATTTGGCCATGGAGACCTCGACCACGACATTCTTCCCCTCCATGTGATCGGCGATGAGTTTGTCAATGAAGGTCCTCCCCAGCTTGGCCTCTGTCGCCATCTCGACAAGTTCGAACTGGGTATGCTGGAACTTGGAGATCGGTTTGCCGAAGGCTACCCTTTCCTTACAGTATTTTATGGTAATTTCCAGCATGAATTCCGCCGCCGCTACGGCCCCGATGGCGCAGACCAGGCGCTCCTGCTGTAGTTTTTCCATCAGATGTAAAAAGCCCGTCCCCTTCTCGCCCAGACGATTTCCCCTGGGAATCCGGCAGTCGGTGAAGTAAAGCTCCGCCGTATCCTGGCTGTGCCAGCCGATCTTCTTCATCTGACGGCCCTTTTCAAAGCCGGGGATACCGGCCTCCACGAGGAAAAGATCCACCGCCGCGTGCGGATTATCCACGCCGGGGTCCCTCGCGGCCAGGACCAGGAGATCGCAGTTTATCCCGTTGCTGATGAAGGTCTTCTGGCCGTTGATGATCACCTCGTCGCCCGCTTCGCGGGCGGTGGTCTTCATCGCCGCCAGGTCGCTCCCGGCGTTGGGTTCCGTCATGGCAATGGCGGTGATGGCCTCCCCGGAAACGCAGGCAGGGAGATATTTACGTTTGATTTCCTCGGAGCCGAAGGCGGTGATATAGGGCACCACAATGTCGCTGTGGAGCGCCGCCGCCAGACCGGAGCAGTTGGTTTTGGTCATCTCCTCCGTCAGGATCACCGAATAGAGAAAATCCGCCCCCAGGCCGCCGTATTCCTCCGGCACATCCAGGCAGAGGAAACCGTGATCGCCCATCTTCTTCCAGGCGCTCCGCGGGACAATGCCGGCCTCCTCCCATTCCTCCACGTGGGGGATGATTTCCTTTTCCAGGAATCGCCGGAGGGATTCCCGGAATATCCTGTGTTCCTCGCTGTATTGGAGTATCTCCATTCCCCCTCTCCTTCCCGTGACTTAATGGTGACGACTTCGTAAAAAGCGACTAACGCCGCCCGGCGGCCCCACATCTGCAAGTAACTTGCCTTTGAATTTCGGAGGGCCACGCTCCGTCGTGGCCGCATGAGCTTTGAATGGAGCAATCCGGCTGC
>JAXMLI010000288.1:0-11900 GCA_034368785.1 Smithellaceae bacterium
TATCAGGACTTCCTGTCATGGGTATCGGCGTAGCGTTTATCCCGCTCTGCGGGAATGTAGGCCATCTCCTCCATCATGGGGAGAGACCCCTGGTCCTTGACAAACAGGGAGGCGAGAATACTTACGATCAAACAGAAAATGATTACCATGAGGGAGATCTGAACAGGAATATGGTAAAACCCCGCAATCAGCATCTTCACGCCGACAAAGAAAAGGACAATGGTGATGCCGTACTTCAGGAACCTGAAAAGGCCCAGTATCCCCGCCAGGGCAAAGTAAAGGGAGCGCAACCCGACAATCGCAAAGAGGTTGGAGGTGATGGCTATGAAGGGGTCGTGGGTGATCGCCAGTACGGCCGGAATCGAGTCCACGGCAAAGATGACATCCGTTGTTTCAATAAGGAGCAGGGTCACGAGGGCCACGGTCCCGTAGGTCACATTGTTATGCTTGACGAGAAAATGATCTCCCTCTTCATCGGGCTTAATCTTGATGACCCGGGAAATCAATCGGACGGCGATATTCTTTTCCGGGTCGATCTTTTCGTCGTGCGAGGTCAGCATTTTCCATGCGGTATAAATCAGGATGGCGCCGAAGACATAGGTCATGAACTGGAATCTTTGAATCAGTTCAACCCCGAGGGTGATGAAAAGAATCCTCAGGACAATCGCCCCGATAATCCCCCATTTCAGTATCCGGGGCTGGTGTTGTTCTTTTATGCCCATGACGCCGAAGATCATGATGAAGACAAAAAGATTGTCCACGGACAGGGAATACTCGATGATGTAACTGGTGATAAATTCCAGGGCCTTTACTTCACCATTGGGGAAGAAAAAGTAAATTACCGCGCCGAAACTTAAGGCGAGGGAGACCCACGCGGAGGTCCATAGCAAGGCCTTTTTCGTTTCCAGCTTGTGCTTGGTCCGTCCGGTAACGAACATGTCCATGACAAAGGCAAAGCCAAATAATGCCGCAAAACCCAACCAGAATACCATGCCCGTTTCCATATGATTTCAGTCTCCCGCCGCTTTATTGGATTTTTAAACAAAACAAACTGCCGCGCCTATAGTGGAGGGAGGGCTTTTATGTCAAGTTAATTCGCCTGATGGTTAGAAAATTGCCTTTGTCCTTGTCCGTTTTTCCCGGGGGCATGATATTTTATGCCAAGCTATCACCATTGCCCCCCTGAACATAAGGCATTGGCTCCGTCCTGGCCATCAGACCAGCTGGTCCTTTTGCCCGAGCCGCCGCCGTTTCACGAATTTCTCCATTTCTACGGCAAAGAAGACTACGGAGGACAGCGCCAGAGTAAACATCAGCTCGCCGAACGACAACGGCGAGGTCCTGAAGATCGGGTTTAAAAAGGGCACGTATATCGTGGCCATCTGCAAGGCAAAGGTTAAGGCGAAGGCGCCTATCAGGGGCTTGTTTGAAAACAACCCCTGACTGAAAAGGGACTCCTGGTCCGACCTGATGGCAAGCACATGCCCCATCTGGCTCAGACACAAAACCGTAAAGACCATCGTCTGCCAGTGGGCGCTGCCGGTTGAGATGGACCAGGCCTGGGTGAAGATGGAGACCGCTCCCATCAGGAGTCCGACCCAGATGATATGGATGCCAAGGCCATGGGCAAATATGCTCTCCTTGGGATGTCTTGGCGGCCTTTTCATAATGCCCTTTTCCGAAGGTTCGGCGGTCAAGGCGAGACCGGGCAGGCCGTCCGTAACGAGATTGATCCAGAGTATATGGATCGGCAAGAGGGGAATCGGCAGACCGAAGAAAGGCGCGAGGAGAATGGTCCAGATCTCGCCAGAATTACTCGTCATGGTGTATTTTATAAACTTGCGGATGTTGTCAAATATCCGTCTGCCTTCCCTGACCGCCTTGACGATGGTGGCAAAATTGTCGTCAAGGAGGATCATATGGGCCGCCTCTTTGGAGACATCGGTTCCGGTTATCCCCATGGCCACGCCGATATCCGCCCTCTTTAAGGCCGGGGCGTCGTTCACGCCATCCCCGGTCATGGCCACAAACTGGCCTTTATCCTGAAGCGCCTTGATGATTTTGAGTTTTTGTTCCGGGGCCACGCGGGCGTACACCCTGATGTGCTCCACCTGTTCCTCAAACTCCTCCAGGGAAAGCTCTGCGAGTTCCCGGCCGGTCATGACAGTCTTAACGCCATCCTCAACAATGCCGAGCCTCCTGGCGATGGCCAGGGCGGTGATCGGATGGTCGCCGGTGATCATCACCGGTTTAATGCCGGCTGTTTTACACAATGATACAGCCTCTTTCGCCTCTTCCCGGGGCGGGTCCATGATGCCCACCAGGCCCAAAATAGTTAGAGACGCTTCCACATTTTCAGGCGACATGTCCTCGGGCAGGGCCTCCCAATTCCTGATGGCCATGCCCAGAACCCGGAGCCCGTCCGCAGCCATCCTGGCGTTGGTCTCTATGATCTCGTTTCGGTCAACTGGTTTCAGCCCTTCCGAAGTCAAAATGTTATCCGCCCTTTCCAGGAGAACATCCATGGCGCCTTTTGTAAAGGAGATGTATCTGGCGCCATCACCCGACCTCTTATGAAACGTGGTCATGCACTTTCGGTCGGAATCAAAGGGTATTTCGGCAAGACGGGGCAGTTCTTTTTCCAGCGCTATTTTGTCAAAGCCCTTTTCCCGGGCGATGTTATACATGGATGTCTCAGTGGGATCGCCGATGAGTGCGCCGGAGGCATCCGGATGGGCGTCATTGCTTAAGGCCAGGGCGGTCATCAGGCAGGAGAAAGGCGTAAAACCCGAGGCGTCTGAAAGCGGTTGCTGATTTCCGATCGCTAACTCGGGACTTCGGACTATTTTGCCGTCCAGATAAATCTCTTCCACGGTCATTTTGTTCAAGGTCAGGGTGCCGGTTTTGTCCGAGCAGATGTAGGTGACCGACCCGAGGGTTTCCACCGCCGGGAGTTTTCTTATCAGGGCGTTCTGCCGGACCAGCTTTTTTGCGCCAAGGGCCAGCGCAATGGTGATAACGGCAGGAAGGGCCTCAGGAATCGCGGCCACGGCGAGGGAAATCGCGGTGAGCAGCATCAGCAAGGGTGACTCGCCCCGGAAGACGCCCAAGACAAATACCAAGGCGCAGATGGCCAGCACCGCAAAGGCCAGATTCTTCCCGAAGATGGTGAGTCTTTTCTGCAGAGGGGTTTTTACCTCCTCCTCTTCCTGAAGCATCGTGGCGATCTTTCCCAGCTCCGTATGCATCCCGGTGCCCACGGCGATGCCGGCGCCCCTGCCGTATGAGACGGCAGTGCCTTTGTAGACCAGGTTCTTTCTGTCGCCAATCGGCAGCATTTCGTCATCAAGAGCCTTGGTGTGTTTTTCAACAGGTACGGACTCCCCGGTCAGGGCCGCCTCCTCCACCTTTAACTGGGCCACTTCGGTCAGCCTCATATCCGCAGGCACAACCTTTCCGGCTTCCAGAAAGAGAAGATCTCCCGGCACAATCTCCGAGGCGGGAATAGTTGTCGGCAAGCCGTCTCTTAATGCCAGGGCGGAGTACGCGGCCATCTTTTTCAGGGCGGCCATCGCCTTTTCGGCCCGGTATTCCTGCACGAAACCGACAACCGCATTCAGAATTACGATGACGATGATGACGATCGTATCGGTAAGGTCTCCCACTATTCCTGAGATGACTGCGGCGGCAATCAAGACCATGATCATGAAGTCCTTGAACTGGTCAAGGAACATCATAAATAAGGTTCTCTTCTCTTTTTCTTTGAGTTCATTGGGGCCGTATTCTAGCAGCCGCTTCTGTGCCTCTTCTGACGATAGACCCTTTAGAGAGGTCTTCAGTTCTTCAATAACTTTCTCAACGGTTATTTTGTGCCAGCGCATGCTTTAGATATCCTTCGCAATTAAGTGATCTATTCCCGGGGAAACTCCAGTTAATCAAATAGATCGAAAACCTTTCCAAAAGTGGACTTCTTTTTGTGCCTATACGCGTCATGGTATTCTTTTTTTGCCTTCCAAAGCGGCCTGAATTCCTCATCCAGGGCTGCCTCGGCCTGTTTTAGCTGGCTGGCTATTTTGGCCATTTCTCCCTTGTCGAGCCAAATTCCGCCGCAGCCCTGGCAATGGTCGATAATCACCCCGTGCTTTGCAACTTCGTTGAGTTCTTCGTTACATCTTGGACATACCATGATAATTCCTCCCGGGTTGAATAAACTTATATTCAATAGTTAACTCTGACAACTATGGGGGTTTCCCCTGTCCTTTTCTTTGAGGCGTCAGCAAATATGGTCGTTTGCTTCGCTGCGGTTTCGGATGTCGCGCAAAAAAAAAGACCTTCGCCACAGAAACAACTTCCGTGGCAAAGGTCTCGCCTGTTAGTTTTACCTAACCAGTGGAACCGAACCGCCTCTTGGCGGTTGTGCTGACGGTATCCACTGACTTGACTACTCCCCTTTACGTGCGCCCGCAATATCAGAGAAGGCGGCGGTTGTCAATGATTAGAAATCATTCGGTGACGGTTGCTTTGTTTTTCTCATCGGGTTCCTTCTTTTCCCGAGGATTATCCCTGCCTTCGCGGTCTGTGGGGGGTGGGCCATCGGTTTGCGCGGCCTCCTGTTGAGGTTTCTCGCCTTCCGTCCCGGTTTCCGCCGCGCCGGCTTCGCCCTGGGTCTCGGGAGATATGTTGTCCGGTGTTTTTCTCTTTCTGTAGCGTGGTCTGCGGCGGGGCTTTTTCTTCACCGGCTCAGGTTCCGGCTCTACTGTAGCGGTTTCTGTCTCCGGCGCGTCGGTCTCTGTTTTTGCCCTATCTGACCAGGTATCGCCCCCGCCGGTTTCTTCCATCGGCTCCACGCCTTCCGTCCCCGCGTCCGCCACATCAGCCTCGCCCTGGGTTTCGGGAGATTTACTATCCCCTGATTTTCTCTTTCTGTGACGTACCCTGCGGCGGGACTTTTTCTTGACCGGCTCAGGTTCCGGCGCGGTAGCCTCTGCCTCCGGCACCTCCGTCTCCGGTTCGGATGTATCTGACCAGGCATCGTCCGCGTCGGTTTCTTCCATCTGCTCGGTAACATCATCATAGATGGGGGCAAGCTGAACCGGGACGCGCTTGGTTGTTTCTATCTGCACCCTGTCCCACCCCAGATGAGGGACCCCGGCGATATGGATGGCCGTATCATAGGTGGTTTCCATCTTGACCAGTTCACCCCGCTTGTTGTTCAGCAGGTATTCCGCGGCTTCCTGGGATAGCGTGATCCGGACGAGCTCATAGATTCCCTTGACCACCTCCGACTCGATCTTGCGGAAGGCATTGAGGGCCGTGTATTCCAGGGAGGGACGGAGACCTGTGCCTTCGCAGTAGGGACAGCTGGTGTAGCTGATTTCCTGGATGGTGGAATATTTCTTCTGCCGGGACAATTCCAGCAGTCCGAATTTGGAGATCCGGGAGAGCTGAATCCGGGCGCGATCAATGCTCATGGCCTTTTTGAAGGTCTTTTCCACTTCCAGGATGTGCTTCCGATCCATCATGTCGATAAAATCGATGACGATTAAGCCGCCCAGGTCCCGCAGACGCAGTTGCCGGGCAATTTCTTCCGCCGCCTCCATGTTCGCCCGGAAGGCGGTTTCTTCCACATTCTTTTTATTGGAGCCCCGACCGGAGTTGACATCTATGGTAATTAAGGCCTCCGTCGGTTTAATGATAATCGACCCGCCAGACTTCAATTCTACCCGCTCCAGATAGATGACCCGAATCTGTTCCTCCAGTTTGTACTTGTCAAGAATAGGCGTCTTGTCCTTGTAGAGCTTGATCATCTTGAGGTTCCGCGGGGATACGATCTTGCAGTAGGAACGCATCTTGCGGAAGGTTTCCGTATCATCCACGATGATCTCTTCTATTTCGGAGGTCAGATAATCCCGCAGGGATCTGACGCCAAAGTCACTTTCCTGATAGATCAGGGCCGGACCGGTCACCGTTGCGGCCTTCTTCTGCATCTCCCTCCATAACCGGATGAGATGCTGGTAATCCCGGGCCAGTTCCTGCTTTGTCCTGTTCATTCCCGCCGTGCGGACGATGAAGCCCATGCCTTCTTCCGCCTTGATCTGGGCGACCAGTTCTTTGAGCCTCTTGCGGTCCTCCTCGTTTTCGATCTTCCGGGAGACGCCGTTGCTGTCCTTTTCGGGCAGGAGAACCATATATCTCCCCGGCAGGGAAATATAACCGGTGAGCAAGGCCCCTTTTTTCTCGCTCATTTCCCGTACCACCTGAACCAGGATCTCCTGGCCGGGCTTCAGGGTCGGCCTTCCCCCCTTGCCGGCGGCCTCGGAAAGATAGGAGGGGCAGACATCGCGCAGGGGGAGAAACCCGTCCCTCTTGCCGCTGTAGTTGATAAACGCGGCCTGGAGCCCTCGTTCAACCTTCAGCACCACCCCTTTGTAAATGTTGCCTCCGATGGGCTCCTTGACGGTCATCTGGATATTGTATTCGATCAACTTGCCGTCTTCCAGATTTACCGTGGCCATCCGCTTCTGTTCCTTGTGGACGGCATTGATCAGCATATGATGTTTCATAAGTAATCCTTGATCAGATTTTTACTGCCCTTCATCACATTGATGCGGGCTGGTGCTAGACGAAATACGATATGTCTCCCTGGCCTTCCCTGATAATTTCCACCTGGTCGTCGATGAGACTTATCACTGTGGACTGGCCGGGTGGAATGATCCCGCCGTCGATTACCAGATCCACACAGTGACCATAGCGTTTTTCCATCTCCCGGGGATCGCCGGGGAAATCTTCCCCTTCCATCTCCACGCTGGTGCTGATAATAGGCCGGCCAAACTCGGATGTCAGGGTAAGACATATCAGGTTATCGGGCACCCTGATGCCGGTGGTAAGTCTCTTGGGCAGAATAGTCTTGGGGACGAGCCGGCTGGCATCGAGGATAAAGGTGTATGGGCCGGGGAGGCAGCGTTTCATCGTCTTGTAGGCAAAGTCAGACACCGCGGCATAGCGGCTGATCTCTTTGAGATTGGCGCAGATGAAGCTAAGAGGCTGTTTCTTTTTGGTTCTCTTTATTTCGTAAATCCTGTCTATCCCCTTTTTGTTGTGCAGATCGCAACCCAGTCCGTAGACCGTGTCGGTAGGATAAATCACCAGTCCGCCGCTCCCGAGAATCTCCACCGCCTTTTTTATTAAACGCATTTGTGGATTTTGGGCGTTTATGGAGAGTAGCATAAGATTTTTATCGTGGTTTCATGCATATCCATTGGGACTCTACCAGATAGTGAAGCCAATAGCAATCATCTTTGGCGACTTCGCAAAAAGTCCGAAAACCTCACATTTTGTCATTCCCGCGTAGGCGGGAATCTAGTGAATTCAATTACTTCTGGATTCCCGTCTACGCGGGAATGACGCCTTGGGTACTTTTTACGAAGTCATCATCTTTGACGACTTCGTAAAAAGCAGGGGCGCGGCATGCCGAAGCCCCTGCCACAGCGTCGTCCATCATCCCTTGTCCATATGATAGTCCTGGATGGACCTTACCTGTCTCTCTCCCCCCCTGCGGGCGGCGATCCCCTTGGCCGCGGCGATGGCGGCGGCCAGGGTGGTAATATAGGGTACTTTGTACTGGATCGCGGCCTTGCGGATATAGGAATCATCGCTTTTACTCAGTTTCCCGCTGGGGGTGTTGATCACGAGCTGAATCTCCCCGTTCTTGATCGCATCAACGATGTTGGGCCGGCCATCCTGCAGCTTCAGGATAGACTCCGTTTTGATCGAGTGTTCCGCCAGGAATTTATGGGTCCCCTCGGTGGCCCTGAGCTGAAAGCCCAGTTTTTCAAACTGCCTGGCCACGTCGATGACCCCCGGCCTGTCCGGAGCGGCGACGGTGATCAAGACGGCGCCGGAGGTAGGCAGGGCCTGTTTTGCCGCCTCCTGGGCCTTGAAAAAGGCCAGCCCGAAGGAGTCCGCCATGCCCAGCACCTCGCCGGTGGAACGCATCTCCGGTCCCAGGAGCGGATCCACTTCCGGGAACATGTTGAAGGGGAATACGGACTCTTTTACGCCGAAATGACTGATCGCCTTGTGTTTCAGCCCCAGGGAGGCCAGGCTCTGGCCGAGCATCAGCCGGGTCGCGAGGCTGGCCATGGAGATGTTGCAAACCTTCGAAACCAGGGGGACCGTGCGGGACGCCCGGGGGTTGGCCTCCAGGACGTACACCCGATCCTGGGCGATGGCGTACTGCATATTCATGAGACCCACCACGTTCAGTTCCTTGGCAATTTTTCCGGTGTATTCATAGATCGTATCCAGATGCTTGGCCGGGATGCTGATCGGCGGGATCACACAGGCGGAATCGCCCGAATGGACCCCGGCCTGTTCGATATGCTCCATGACCGCCGGCACAAAGACGTCACAGCCATCGGATAGCGCGTCTGCCTCCGCCTCGATGGCGCACTCCAGATAACGGTCAATCAGAATGGGCCGCTCCGGGGTAACCCCTACCGCGGCCTTGACGTAACAACGGAGCATCTCCTCGTCGTGGACTATTTCCATCCCCCGGCCGCCCAGAACATAGGAAGGCCTCACCATCAGCGGATAGCCGATCCGGTTGGCAACCTTCAAGGCCTCTTCCGTGTTGCTGGCCATCCCCGATTCTGGCATGGGGATGCCGAGCTGTTCCATTTTCTGTCGGAAACGATCCCGGTCTTCCGCCAGGTCAATCGCCTCGGGCGAGGTGCCGATGATCTTGACCCCCGCCCGGGCCAGATCATCGGCGATGTTGAGGGGCGTCTGACCGCCGACCTGGACGCTCAACCCTTCTGGTTTGTCCTTCTCGTAGATGGCAAGCACATCCTCCAGGGTGAGGGGCTCGAAATACAGCCTGTTGGAGGTATCGTAATCGGTGGAGACCGTTTCGGGATTACAGTTGACCATGATTGATTCATAGCCCTCCAGCCGCAGACGGAGAGCGGCATGGACGCAGCAGTAATCGAATTCAATCCCCTGCCCGATCCGGTTGGGGCCGCCTCCCAGGACCATGATCTTTTTCCCGCCGGAGACGGGCGCCTGATCGGGCGCGTTGTAGGTCGAGTAATAATAGGCGGCGTCCTTGACCCCGCTTACCGGGATGGCCTCCCAGCCGTGCACGACACCTATGGCCTGTCTCTTCGTCCGGATTTCCCCTTCGGTGCATCCGAGCAGTTTGGCCAGGTAGCGATCAGCGAACCCGTCTTTTTTGGCCCTGGCAAGCAAAGATACCGGCAGATCCTTGCCCCGGCAGGCCAGAATCTCTTCCTCCAGCAAAACCAGTTCGTTCATCTGCTCGATGAACCAGAGTTTGATGTGGGTTTTCCGGGAAAGTTCATCCAGATCCGCCCCCTTGCGCAGGGCTTCGTACATGATGAACTGGCGCTCAGAAGTGGGATAGGCCAGAAGTTCCATGAGCTCTTCCAGGGATTTCTCGTGGAAATCCCGAACAAAGCCCAACCCGTAACGGCCGTTTTCCAGGGAGCGGATGGATTTCAGCAGGGCCTCCTTGTAAGTCTTGCCGATACTCATCACCTCGCCCACGGCCCGCATCTGGGTGCCCAGTTTATCCACGGCGTCCTTGAATTTTTCGAAGCCGAAGCGGGGAAATTTCACCACCACATAGTCCCCGGAAGGGGTGTATTTCTCCAGGGTTCCTTCCCGCCAGTAGGGCAGTTCATCGAGGGTCAGGCCCGAGGCCAGAAGGGCGGAGATCAGGGCGATCGGGAATCCCGTGGCCTTCGAGGCCAGGGCGGAAGAGCGGGAGGTCCGGGGATTGATTTCTATGACGACCACCCGTCCATCTTTGGGATTATGGGCGAACTGGACATTGGTGCCGCCGATGACCGCGATGGCCTCCACAATCGCATAGGAGTATCTCTGGAGCCGCGCTTGTAATTCCGGGCTGATGGTAAGCATGGGAGCGGTGCAGAAGGAATCCCCCGTATGGACGCCCATGGCATCCACGTTTTCGATGAAACACACCGTAATCATCTGGTTCTTGGCGTCCCGCACCACCTCCAGCTCCAGTTCCTCCCAGCCCAGGACCGATTCCTCCACGAGAATCTGACCCACCATGCTGGCCGCGATGCCCCGGGCGGCCACCAGGCGGAGTTCCTCCACGTTGTAAACGAGACCGCCGCCGGTCCCCCCCATGGTATAGGCGGGCCTGATGACCAGCGGATAGCCCAGGTCGGCGGCGATCCGCTCCGCCTCTTCCACGCTGTAGGCCGGTTCACTTTTCGGCATCTCAATGCCCAACTGGTTCATGGTTTCCTTGAAGAGAATCCGGTCTTCACCCCGTTTTATCGCCTCCAGGTCAACACCGATGATCCTCACGCCGTATTTTTTCAGGATGCCCGCCTCGGCAAGCTCCGACGTCAGGTTCAAGCCCGTCTGGCCGCCCAGATTGGGGAGTAGCGCATCGGGCCGCTCTTTGGCGATGATTTCTTCGAGGTAGTCAACCGTCAGGGGCTCCACGTAGGTAGCATCGGCCATGCCCGGGTCGGTCATGATCGTGGCGGGATTGGAATTCACGAGGACAATCTCGTATCCCATCTGCCTCAAGGCCTTGCAGGCCTGGGTGCCGGAATAATCAAATTCACAGGCCTGACCGATCACGATAGGGCCAGAACCGATAATCATTACCTTTTTAATGTCGTCAATACGGGGCATATTCTACTCCTTGGTCGGGTGTTTTTTCGCAAACGTATCAGATACCTCAATCGAACTGGGTATATGGGAAGGCGGGCATTTATGTCAAGATAATAAACAGGTGGGGGGCTGAAGGCGGGGAAGCTTTGCCGGTCGCTCCGCTGGTTCAACCTTGCAGATTGAACCAGCAAAATATTATTGATTTTATGTATACTGAAGGTATGGTAATTATACTATGGAATTTGAATTTGATCCCTTCCACTGGTTCAATCTCGCAGATTGAACCATAACATTAAACAGAGGCGCCAAAGGCCGTCGGTCAGAGAAAATATGCTAATGGGGACATGGGAGGTGAAAAGAATGGATATTGCGAAAGAGGAAGCAAGGAAGCTAATTGACAAATTGCCGGATCAAGCTACATGGGATGACATCATGTATAAGTTCTATGTCAGAAAGAAGTTGGAAGTTGCTTTGAAAGCAGCTGAAGAAGGGCGCGTAGTTCCTCATGAGGAGGTCAAAAAGAGGTTTCTGTCATAATGAAAATCGAATGGACTGAGCCAGCCTTATTGGATTTGGAGAGTATCCGAGATTATATCAGAAAAGACTCGGAATATTATGCCTCTCACTTTATCGGAAGGATTATAGAGTCGGTCGAAAGACTGGAGTATTTTCCTGAAATGGGGAGGAAAGTTCCGGAAGCAGGGGAGGATGAGGGTGTCCGGGAACTTTTATTCCAAAATTATCGTATAATGTATCGCTCAGAGCCTCAACGTATCTTGATTCTTACCATAATTCATGCGGCAAGAGATATATCTTTGATAGAACCAAAACCGTGGGACATCGTCTAACACCGGCTTTGCGACGCCATTATTTAACAAATGGGAACCCGTCCCTCGGCTAACTGTGAAGAGTCTTCGGGAAGGATGGGAGTGATGAAGATATTTTGGGATATCAATCTCTTTATCCCCGCTGGTTCAATCTTGCAGATTGAACCATGACATTAAACAGGGGCGCCAAGCGCCGTCGGTCAGAAGGACCACCATGCTCTGTATAACGCTCTTTTCGTGGCTGAAAAAGAGGATATAGGCCCCAAAAACATCTATCGTTGGAGCATAAAACCTTAATAATCAGCCACCTGCTGTGGCCCGACCCCAAGGCCCCCAAGCCCCAAGGCCCCCAAGCCCCAAGGCCCCCAAGGCCACCAACCTTCAATCTGCAAGATT